>CAYUZD010000018.1:0-20919 GCA_964449475.1 uncultured Nitrospirales bacterium | reverse complement strand
GGCGGAATCGGAGTCGGATCGGTTTCGCGCGATCGTGGACGCGGATTGGGCGTACCGGATGAGCGAGTTCCCGGAATTCGGGACGTACGTGGGGCATCCGGGATCGAACGATCGGTGGACGGACATGTCGCGGGAGGCGATCGAGCGGCGGAAGGCGCACGAGCGCGAACTGCTGGAGCGGGTGCGTGGCATCGACCGGGCGAAGTTGGACGCCACGGACCGGATGAACTACGACCTGTTTCGAAAGGACGCGGAGGAGGCGGTGGAGAGGCAGCGGTTTCCGGACGAGCTGATGCCGGTGAACCAGATGGGCGGGGCGCAGCAGGAATTGGCGCAGACGCTTGGGAACGCGCCGGCGCGTACGGTGAAGGATTTTGAGGACCTGGTGGCGCGGATCCGGGCGGCCGGGGCGCGGATTGACCAGGAGACGGCGCTGCTGAAGTGGGGCGAGGAGATGCGGTTGACGCCGCCGGCGATCACGCTGCGGGACGTGCCGGAACAGGTGATGAACCAGGTTCCGGAGGTTGCGTTGGAGAGCCCGCTGCTCGTGCCGTTCACGGAGATGCCGGAGACGATTCCGGCGGCGGACCGCGAGCGGCTGGTGGCGGCGGCGACGGCGGCGTACACGGAATCGGCGAGGCCGGCGTTTCAGCGGCTGCACGCGTATCTCGTGAACGACTACTTGCCGGCGGCTCGAGACACGATCGCACTGACGGACTTGCCGGACGGCGCGGCGTGGTACGCGTACAACGTGCGGACGACGACGACGACGGACCTGACGCCGAAGGCGATCCACGAGCTCGGGTTGGCGGAGGTGAAGCGGATCCGCGCGGAGATGGACAAGGTCATTGTCGAGACGGGGTTCAACGGGAACTTCGTCGAGTTTTGCGATTATCTGCGGACGGATCCGAAGTTTTACTTTACGGATAAGGACGAATTGGTCGCGGCGTACCGCGACGTGGCGAAGCGAATCGATCCGGAATTGCCGAAGCTGTTCGGGACGCTGCCGCGGTTGCCGTACGGCGTGTTGCCGGTGCCGGAGTACGCGGAGAAATCGCAGACGACGGCGTACTACATGCCGGGATCGCCGGCGGCGGGCCGTCCGGGGTATTTCTTCGCGAACACGTACGCGCTGGAGACGCGGCCGAAATGGGAGATGGAATCGCTGACGGCGCACGAGGCGGTGCCGGGACACCACCTGCAGATCGCGATCGCGCAGGAACTGGAGGACGTGCCGGAATTCCGCCGGTGGTCGGGCCCGACGGCGTTTGTCGAAGGGTGGGGATTGTACGCGGAGAGCCTGGGCGACGAGCTTGGGCTGTACCGGGACCCGTACTCGAAATTTGGACGGCTGACGTACGAGATTTGGCGGGCGATTCGGCTGGTGGTGGACACGGGCATGCACTCGATGGGGTGGACGCGGCAACAGGCGATCGACTATTTCGCGGCGAACACGGGGCGGCAGTTGCACGACATCACGGTCGAGGTCGATCGGTACATTGTGTGGCCGGGCCAGGCGCTGGCGTACAAGATCGGGGAACTCAAGTTCAAAGAATTGCGGGCGCGGGCGAGCGAGGCGCTGGGCGACCGGTTCGACGTGCGGGCGTTTCACGACGCGTGCCTGGAGAACGGCGCGATCCCGCTCGACGTGCTGGAACGCCACATCGTGGAATGGGTTGAGCAGCGGCGGGCCACGGACGGTCCGGCAGAGGACTGATCGGGCACGTATGGGTTATCATTGAAGGCCATTACCTGAATCGGAAGGAGACCGGGAATGAAGACGAATTGGTTGCGGTGGGGAATCGCGGGAACGGCGGCGCTGGCGCTGGTGTTTGGCGCGATGCAGTTGGCGCGCGCGCAGGAAGGCGAGAAGCGGCGAATCGACGTGAGTCCGCGGGCGGAGACGACGCAGCGGATCGGGACGAGCGACGTGAAGGTCGTGTATTACCGGCCGGGCGTGAAGGGCCGCGAAATTTGGAACACGAACATCGTGCCGTACGGCGGGAAACCGATGCCGTGGCGTGCGGGCGCGAACGAGAACACGGTGTTCGCGTTCGAGTCGGATGTGAAGATCGAGGGCCAGAAACTCGCGAAGGGCAGCTACGGTTTCCACATCATCCCGACGGAGACGACGTGGACGCTGATTTTCAACAAGGACACGGCGGGGTGGGGCAGCTACCGGTACAAGCAGGAGAGTGATGCGCTGCGCGTGGACGTGACGCCGACCGAGGGTCCGCACGAAGAATGGCTGCGGTACGGATTCGACGACCTCACGGCGACCTCCGCGACGGCGTACCTCGCGTGGGAGAAGAAGCGCGTGTCGTTTAAGATTGAACTGGACGTTGCGCAATAGTTCTCGTTGCATTCCATCCAATGCGGGACCGGCGCTGAGGAATCGGCGCCGGTCCTAGTTCGTTTTCGGGCCGATCGGGCGAGTGCTGGTCCGGCTTCTACACTTGCCGGAATCGGGTTCGCTATACTTCCCGGAGGCGTCCCGGACAGGGTTTCGTGATGCCCATTCAGGGCCAACTTCCCATAGAAAGGTTTCGTCCATGCCCGTAGTGGATTACGAGAAGTATTGCGCGATGCTCGATCGCGCGCACCAGGGGAAATACGCGTACCCGGCGATTAACGTGTCGAACATGGAGACGGCGAACGCGGCGCTGGAGGGGTTTGCGGCGGCGAAGAGCGACGGAATCATCCAGGTATCGACGGGCGCGGGCGAGTTCGCGTCGGGCAGCGCGAAGAACATGGTGGCGGGGGCGATTTCGATCGCGGACCATATTCATCGCGTCGCGGCGTTGTACGACGTGAACGTGGCGCTGCACACGGACCACTGCGTCGAGGGCAAGCTGAATTCGTTCCTGATCCCGCTGGTGGAGGAGACGGAGCGGCGGCTGGCGGCGGGCCAGGCGCCGGTGTACAACAGCCACATGTTCGACGGGAGCGAGCTGCCGCTGGACAAGAACATGACGATCTCGGTCGATCTGATGAAGCGGATGCAGAAGAACCGGCAGATCCTGGAGATCGAGGCGGGCGTGGTCGGCGGCGAGGAAGACGGCATCGACAACACGGGCGCGCCGAAGGAGAAGCTGTATACGACCCCGGAAGATATGCTGGCGGTGTGCGAAGCGATGTCGCAGGTGAAGGGCGCGAAGTACATGTTCGCGGCGACCTTCGGCAACGTGCACGGCGTGTACAAGCCGGGCAACGTGAAGTTGCGTCCGGAGATCCTGAAGAAGGGCCAGGACGCGGTGGTGAAGAAGTACGGCGCCGCGGCGCGGTTCTGGCTGGTGTTCCACGGCGGATCGGGATCGAGCCAGCAGGAAATCCATGAGACGCTGGAGTACGGCGTGATCAAGATGAATGTCGACACGGACTGCCAGTACGCGTTCACGCGGCCGATCGCGGACCACATGATGAAGAATTACGACGGCGTGCTGAAGATCGAAGGCGAGGTGGGCAACAAGAAGTTGTATGACCCGCGGTCGTATTTGAAGGCGGGGCGATCGAACATGGCGGCGCGCGTGAAGCAGGCGTGCATCGACCTCAAGTCGGACGGGAAGACGCTGGGCCGCTAGGGGCCGGAATGGCCCGCGGGCGGCGGATGTTGCAGGGTCAGGCGGAGGCGTAGCAGGGACACATGAAGATCCTCCTGGCGAAACCGCGGGGCTTCTGCGCGGGCGTGGAACGTGCGATCGTGTGCGTCGAGAAGGCGCTCGAACGCTATGGTCCGCCGGTGTACGTGCTGAACGACATCGTGCACAACAAGGCGGTGGTGGACGAGCTGCGCGCGAAGGGTGCGATCTTCGTCAAGGACCTGGACGACGTGCCGGAGGGCGCGCATCTATTGTTCAGTGCGCACGGCGTGGGGCCGGACCGGTGGGACCACGCGAAACGGCTACATCTCGAGGTGATCGACGCGACCTGCCCGCTGGTGGAGAAGGTGCACTACGAAGCGCGCCAGTTCGCGTCGAAGGACTTCACGATCATCCTGGTCGGCGAAGAGGGCCACGACGAGACGGTGGGGACGATGGGCTGGGCGCCGGAACACATCCGCCTCGTGATCAGCGTGGACGACGTGGCGACGCTCGATGTGCCGAACGAGGACAAGGTCGCGTACATCACGCAGACGACGCTGAGCGTCGAGGACTGCGAAGTCGTAATCGAGGCGTTGCGCAAGCGGTTTCCGAAGATCCAGGGCCCGCCGAAGGCCGACATCTGTTACGCGACGTCGAACCGGCAGGCGGCGGTGCGCGCGCTGGCGCCGGGCGTGGACCTCGTGCTGGTGGTGGGCGATCGCGAGAGCGCGAACAGCACGCGGCTGTCCGAGATTGCGGCGGAATACGGCAAGCCGAGTTATCTCATCAGCAACGCGGGGATGATCCGCGATGGATGGTTGCGCGGCGTGGGTACGGTGCTGATCACGTCCGGGGCGTCGGTGCCGGAGCGGCTGGTGCAGGAAGTGATCGACCGGTTGGGCGAGTATGAGCCGTGCAACGTCGAGCAGGCGGAGCTGGTCGAAGAGAACGTGCGGTTCCGGTTGCCGGCGTCGATCGCGCGTTGAACCTGAAGCGGCGGGACGCCGTTTCCACCTTTTGGCTGTGTTAGACTCGACCTTCACTCGAAGGTCCCGACGCGATCCCATGCCGCTCTCCTCGTTGCGCGAACTTGCCCGGTCCGCGGACATCCGGTTCGATCGCCTGACACGGCAACTGTTCGCGACGGACGCGTCCATTTATCAGATCGAGCCGGAGGCGGTGGCGTTCCCGCGATCGCCGGCGGACACGGCGCAACTCATTCACGCGGCGGCGGCGGACGGGGTCGAGGTGATTCCGCGTGGGGCCGGGACGGGCCTCGCGGGCGGGGCGATCGGCCCGGGGCTGGTGATTGATTACAGCCGGTACAATCGCGCGATCGACCGGTTCGACCGCGAGCGGCGGACGGTGTATGTCCAGGCGGGCGTGGTGCTCGACCAGCTCAACGCGTTCCTGAGGTCGCACGGGCTGCGGTTCGGCCCGGACGTGGCGACGAGTTCGCGCGCGACGCTGGGCGGGATGATCGCGAACAATTCGTCGGGATCGCACGTGCCGTATTTTGGGACGACGATGGACCACGTGCGGTCGATCGACGTGGTGCTGGCGGACGGCCGCGAGGCGACGATCGGGCCTGAGACCGGTCCACTGGCGGACCTCCACGCGGGCGTCGCGGAGCGGATCGACGCGCACCATTCGGAGATCGAGGCGCGGATGCCGGTGGGGCTGCTCAAACGGTGGCCGGGATACGGCGTCGAGGACTGGATACGCGGGCGGCCGGGGCTGGTGAGCGTAATGGGCGGCAGCGAGGGGACGCTGGCCGTGATCACGGGCGCGGAGTTGTCGTTATCGCCCGTGCCGGCGCGGAAGGGTGTGGCCGCAATCTTTTTTTCGAGCGTGGCCGAGGCGATGCAGGCGTCGGTCGAGCTGCTCGATCTTAATCCCGCGGCGATCGAGCACGTCGATCGCTTGCTGTTCGATCAGACGCGTGGGCAACTGGCGTTTCGCCGCGCGCGGACATTGCTCGAGCTCGACGAGACGGCATGTAAATCGATCCTGCTGGTGGAGTTCTTTGATGATGTGACTGGGCCGCTCGATGCGGTGATGTCGCGGCGGTTGGGGCTGCGGTCGCGGCGATTCACCGACGCGAGCGAGATGGAGGCGATCTGGGCGCTTCGCAAGGCGGGTCTGTCGCTGTTGACGGGATGCGTGGGCGCGCGAAAGCCGGTGGCGGGGATCGAGGATGCGTGCGTGCCGGTGCGACATTTGCCGGAGTACGTGGCGGGCCTGCAATCGATGCTGGGCGCGCTCGGGCTGGAGGCTTCGTTCTACGGGCATGCCGCGTCGGGATTGCTGCATGTTCGACCGGCGATCGATCTGCATTCGGCGGAGGACCTGGCGAAATTCCGGCGGGTTGGCGACGAAGTGGCGGCGCTGGTGAAGCAATACAAGGGATCGATCGCCGGGGAACATGGCGTCGGGATCGCGCGGACGGAATGGCTCGAAGACCAACTCGGCCCGGATGTGGCGCGGTTGATGCGCGAGATCAAGGGGCTGTTCGACCCGCGGAACCTGCTGAACCCGGGGAAAGTCGTCGCGGATGGCCGGTACCGTTTCGACACGAACTTGCGCTGGGGCGCGGGATACGAAATGACGACGCCGTTCGAGCCGCAACTCGCGTACGCGTTCAAGGACGGGTCGTTCGCGGGGAACCTCGAGCAATGCAACGGGTGCGGCGGTTGCCGTAAGGACGCGCCGACGATGTGCCCGACGTACCTCGCGACAGGCGAGGAGATCATGTCCACGCGGGGACGCGCGAACACGATCCGCGCGGTGCTGGACGGGCGGCTGCGCGAGGGAGACGGGTTCTGGCAGCCGGAGCTGGACGAGGCGCTGGACTATTGCCTGTCGTGCAAGGCGTGTACGACGGAGTGTCCGAGCAACGTAAACCTGGCGCTGTTGAAGGCCGAACTGCTGAACGCGCGACACAGCGCGAAGGGATTGCCGCTGCGCGAGCGCGTGTTGAGCCGGGTGGACGCGATCGGCGCGCTGGGAGCCGCGATGCCTCGGCTGGCGAATGCGGTGACGGCGTCGCGGCCGGTGCGGCGGATGATGGAGCGGACGCTGGGACTTGCGGCGGAGCGGCCACTGCCGAAGTTTGCGGCGCGGCGGTTCGATCGGTTGTTCGCGCGCCGGAAGCGGAGTGGTGGGGCGCGAGGGCGGGCCGTATTGTGGGACGACTGCTTCACGCGGTACTACGAGCCGGAGATCGGCGATGCGGCGGTGCGCGTGATGGAGGTGGCGGGGTATGAGGTGAGGCTGCCGCGCGGGCGCGTGTGCTGCGGCCGGCCGGCGTTCAGCCTGGGGCGGCTGGATCTGGCGCGGGCGTGGGCGCAACACAATGCGCGCGTGCTGGCGGAGAGCGGCGATTCGCCGGTCGTGTTTCTGGAGCCGTCGTGTTTTTCGATGGTGTACGACGACTACCGGGAGTTGTCCATCGAAGGCGCGGACGCGTTGCACCAACGCGCGCGGCTGTTCGAGTCGTTCATGGTGGACGCGCTGCGTGACGCGCCGGACGCGCTGCGACTGAGGCGGATGGACGGGCGGGTAGCTGTTCATGCGCACTGTCACGCGAAATCGCTGGTGGAGGGGTCGGTCCACGCGGAGCTGCTTGCGCACGTGCCGGGGTGCGAGGCGCAGGTGCTGAACACGGCGTGCTGCGGGATGGCGGGGGCGTTCGGCGCGATGACGGAGAAGTACGCGTTGTCGATGACGCTCGGCCGGATGCTGGCGGAGAAGATCGCACCGTTGCCGCGCGACGCGCGGGTGGTGGCGTCGGGCACGAGCTGTCGGCACCAGATCGAGCACGTGACAGACCGCGAGCCGCTGCACATGGCGGAACTGCTGGCTGCGGCGCTGGAGCCGGCGGAGTGACGTCCGCGCGGGACGGTGTCGATGCGGTCGTGGCGTATCACGACGGGACGAAGCACCATTTTCACCGGTATGCGCGTTCGATGGGGTATCTGGATTGGGCGAACCAACCCGATCCGTTCCGGCGGTACGCGGGCGCGCGCACTTACCGGCTGCCGTTCGTCGAGCGGGATTTGACGCCCCCGTACGACGACCTGTTCACGCGCCGAATTCCGGCGCAGCCGCTGACGGTGGAGACACTGGGCGTGTTCTTGGAGCAATCGCTCGGGATTTCGGCGACGAAGGTGCACGGTGGGTCGAGCTGGAAGCTGCGGTGCAACCCGTCGAGCGGAAACCTGCATCCGACCGAGGGGTATGTGTTGGCGGGGCCGATGGCGGAGTTGAGGGCGGCCGCGGGCGTGTACCACTATGCGCCGGACGAGCACGCGCTGGAGCTGCGCGCGCAGATTCCGGCGCAGGCTTGGGACGCGATGTCGCGGGCGTTTCCGCGCGGGACGTTTTTCGCGGGGCTGACGTCGATCCATTGGCGCGAGGCTTGGAAATACGGCGAGCGGGCGCTGCGGTACTGCCACCACGACGTGGGGCACGCATTGGGTGCGCTTCGGTTGTCCGCGGCGTCGCTGGGATGGCGGTGCGCGATGCTGGACGCGTTGTCCGACGATGACATGGGCGCGATTCTCGGTACGGCGAACGCGGCGAGACAGATGGAGTGCGAGCGGGAACATGCCGATTTGCTGATGGCCGTGATTACGGGCGATGGAGATGGGGAGTGGCCGAATTCATTCACGGCCGAGGCCGCCGGTGAATTGTGGGATCTCGCGTGGATGGGCGAGCCGAACCGGTTGAGCGACGAGCACGTCGAGTGGGACGCGATCGACGCCGCGTCGGCAGCCTGCCGGAAGCCCGCGACCGCGCGCGAGTCGTGTGCGCCGGGCGAGGCGAAGCGGCCGGCTGCGGCATTGGCTCCGGCGTGTTCGCTGACCGCGAGACAGATTTTTCGCCAGCGTCGCAGCGCGGTGGCGATGGACGGGGCGACGTCGATCCCGGCGGAAGCGTTCGCCCGGATGCTGCGCGCGACGCTAGCCGCGCGCGGAGCGCCGCCGTTCGATGCGTGGCCGTATTCGCCGCTGATCGATCTGGCGATCTTCGTTCATCGCGTGCTCGGGGTCCCGCCGGGGTTGTACATGCTCGTGCGGGACCCGCGGCGCGTGGACACGCTGCGAGGCGCGCTGCGGGCGGACTTCGCGTGGACCGCCGTCGAACTCGGCCCGGATTCGCCGCCGTTGTACCTGCTGGCGGAACTGGATTGCCGCGGGTTGGCGGCGCAATTGAGTTGTCTGCAGGAGATTGCGGGCGACGGGGCGTTCAGCCTGGGGATGATCGCGGAGTTTGAGCGGCCGCTGCGCGAGCGTGGCGCATGGTATTACCCGCGGCTGTTCTGGGAGGCGGGGCTGATCGGGCAGGTGTTGTATATCGAGGCGGAGGCGATGGGCGTGCGGTCGACGGGGATCGGGTGTTACTTCGACGACGCGGTGCACGAGACGCTGGGATTGCGCGGGCACGCGTTCCAGAGTTTGTATCACTTCACGGTGGGCGGCGCGGTGGACGATCCGCGGATCACGGGGCTGCCGCCGTACGGCGCGGAGCGGCGCGCGACGCGGGGTTGGGTGTAGAATTTCGGCCCGGGGAATTGGGGGAGCGTAGGTGACGCCGGAAGAGTTAAACGCCTATTGGACGCGGCACTTTCCGGAGTGCCCGCCGGTGGGGTATTTGTTCAAGCATTTGTACCGGGACCGGTGTGCGCGGTTTCGCACGATAGCGAACGGGCGCGTGTACGCGGCGAACGACGCGGAGCGGGCGGAAACGGCGCACCGGCAACACGAGTTGTTCGAGCACCTGTTTGAACAGGAGCCGACGATGGTGTTGATCACGACGATGCCGTCGGAACTCGAAACGCCGCCGACAGGCGGGCCGGGGTTCCTCAATTTCGATCCGCAGGGCCGGTTTTTGCACAGCCTGGGGATGCACGAATTCGAGCTTGAGTTTGCGACGCCGTCGTACTGGCACCTGTTCATGAGCGCGCGGGGGCAGCGGCCGGGCCAGTTCGACGCGGTGCTTCGGGCGTCGAGCGAGGACCCGGCGTCAACGGGTGTGCTGAACACGATTTTTCTTGGACCATCGTCGCGGCGGGTGCTGTACGTGTATCCCGGCGGACTGGACGCGTTGCTGGAGAGTGCGGCGAAACGGGACCAGGTGCGCGCGCGATTCTCGGAGTGGTCAGTCTGACGCGCGCGGACGGTCGTTACTTGCGGGTTTCCGGATGAAGTAGGCGGCGAGGACAACGGCCGTCATGGCGCCCAGCCAGGCGCCGGCGACGACGTCGCTGACGAAATGCGAGTTCGTTGCGACCCGACCGAGGGCGACCAACGCCCCGATGGACCACCACAGGTAACGGAGCCGGGGCATCAGCACGCCGAGCGCTACGGCGACGGCGAACGCGGTGGTGGTGTGGCCGGAGGGGAACGAACTGTAGCTGTATCCGAGCCGGAAGATCTCGAAGCTGTACTCATTGTCGCCGTGGAGTTTGATGGGCCGGGTCCGGCCGAAGAGCGCCTTCAACAGGTTGACCGCGATTCCGCTGACCGCGACTGAGCTTGCAATGTATGCGGGAATTCGCCACTTGTCGGACCGGGCGAGATAAAGCGCGAGGGCGAGAATCGGGCCGGGAACGAGGTACCACGTAGCGTGACCGAGTTCATCGGTAGCATCCAGGAGGCGATACGCGATGCCGGGTTCGGAATACTTCCATGCTTCCGCGACGGGCCGATCGACGAACAGGATTAACAAGATCATCGCCGGAGTGAGGGCGAGGAGGACGAGCGCGCCCTTGCGGAGGGCGGCGAGCGCGGGGGCGTCGGGAGACGGAGCGGCCGAGGGTGTCGAGTCTGTGGCCGGGGCGGACGCATTGCCGTCGCTCATCGCCGCCGTTGCCCCCGGGAACACAGGTGAAAATGGTGGGCGGCACAGGGCTCGAACCTGTGACCTCTGCCGTGTGAAGACAGCGCTCTAACCAGCTGAGCTAGCCGCCCGGAGAGGTGGATCGTAGCACTCGGAGCGGGGTCGGTCAAACGCTCGCGGGTCAGTCGTCGACGCGTTCGAGCAATCCGACGATGTATTGTTCGAAGTCGCCGAGGAAGAGGTAGAGGCGGACCGACTGCCGGATGGAGACGTCCTGGCCGGCGCCGGTGACGAGTTCATTGATGAGGCGCGCGACGGCCTGTTCCTGGACGAGCAGGTCGTCCAGCTGCTTGCGGATCTCGCCGGAGGGCGCGCCGGCGGCGAGGGCGGTGCGCAGCGCTTCGCGTCCGCCGCCGATCTGCCATTTGAGTTCGTGCAACTGATCCTTGTGCGCGCCGACGTGCGCGAAGAGCTTGATGGACTGATCGGGGGAGAGTTCGAGCGCCTGAGTGAGGCGGACCATGAGGAGCGCGTCGACAAACTTGACGACGTCCTCACCGGCGAAATCGGCGAGCGGCACATCGCGGTTCTCGGTGCGGACGAGGCTCTGGAACTTTTCGAGTTCATCGTCGCCGTGGACGTGTTCCGCATCGACGGGTTCGGCGTGCGCCGCATCGGCCTGCGCGTGCTTTTTTTCGATGACCTGGGAGATGCGCCGGGCGAGGAAACGCTCGAAGTCGTCCACGAACAGGTAGAGCTTCGCGGAACCCTCGAGCCCGAGGCAGGGCTCGGCGCCGTGGACCATGGCGGCGAGCTGGCCGGCGATTTGTTCTTCGTAATCGAGGAGCGTCTCGAGTTTCTGCTGGAGGCCGGCCTCGGTCAAGCCGGCGTCGAGGCACCAGCGGAGGTGTTCGCGCAGCGCGGACCGCTCCCACTTGAGCATGGTGAGCTGGCTCTTGGTCTGGCCGCACTGCGTGGCCAGCGCGACCATCTCGGCGTCGTCGATTTCGAGCGTGGTCTTGAGGCGAACGTAGAGCAGCGCCTCGATGAGATCGTAAATTTCGCGTTCGTCGGGCGCGAGGCTTTTCTGAAAGGTCTCCGGATCGATCGGGAAGGTGAGCGGTTTGAACGAGGACGTGATGCGATTGTCCTGCGCCGCGGCGGGAGCGCCGCAGACGATGCAGAGGGCCAGGCACGCGCCCGCAAGGAGGGCCGAGCGCAGGGACACGGGGGTCACCCTTCGTGCGCCTCGCGCACGGACTCCTCGAGCAACTGCTTGACGGCGGAGGTCTGCTCGCGGTCCATGCGGCGGAGTGTAACACGGTAGTCGGCGCCGTGCGCGAAGGCTTCACCGGCCGCGCCGGAACCGGAGAGGGCGGCGAGCAGCCGGGTGGTATAGAGGTCTTCGGGTTCGGCGGACGGTTCGAAGCGGGCCATGACGATGCGCTGCACGGCCGAATCGGCGGTGAGCCGCTCGTCAAACTGCGCGAGCAGCGCGGATTCGTCGAGCGCGATCGGTTCAGCCGCGCCCTGGACGGGAGTCGATACGGCGACCTGCGTAGGCGCGTCGGTGGTCTGGATGGGGCCAAACAGCGCCAACGCGACCAGCACGGCGGCAGCCGCGGCAGCCCAAGCGGAGCCGGTGATCGGGAACCGCCACGCGGCAACCTTCGAGGTTTGTTCGGCCTCAATGGCGGCAACGACGCGGCGCGCAAAGGCGGGATGGACATCGGGTTCGGGCAGGGCCTTGAGGCGGCCGGTAACACGGGCATCGGCGACCTCGGCCGCGAATTCGGATTCGATGCGCGCGAGCACGGACGACGCAAAATCCTGGCGGACGGCGGGTTCGGGCATCGCGCGGAGGCGTTCGGAGAGGCGCGACATCGCGGCGAACCGATCCGCGGCGTCCGCGGACTCACGCACGAGCGCGTCGATGCGTTGCGGGTCGCGCGCCTCGCCGTCGAGGTGCGCCGAGATCTCTTCCTGTTCCTTGCGATTGCTCATTCATCCACTCCGGTCGAAACCGTGCCTTGCGTTCACAATTCTTCGCCACCCATCTCCTCGAGGTGGCGCCGTAGCTGATCGCGTGCCCGCGCGATCCGGCTCTTCACGGTGCCTTTACGACACCGGACAATCTTTGCGATGGTCCCATAATCGAGACCGTTCAACTCGCGAAGGACCAAGACTTCGCGGTGCTTCGGCGTAAGCATCGAGAGACCTTTTTCGATCATCTCGTCGATCTCGTGCAGGCGGGCGGTGCGATCGGGACGGAGTGAACCGTCCTCGAGACTTCGCTCGACGTTTTCGTCCTCGGTGAGGGAGAACGTCGAGCCGCGCCCGCGCCGGGCCGAATCGCGTATGAAATTGAGCGTGAGGTTACGCGCGATGCCGAACAGCAGCGTCGAGAACTTCGCCGACGGCGTGAGCCGGTCCACATAGCGGTATACCCGCACAAAACTTTCCTGCGCCAGGTCTTCGGCGTCCTCTCGGCTGCCGACCATACGCTGGCAGAAGTGGACGACCGGCCGCTCGTATCGCCGAACGAGTTCGGCGTACGCATCCATGTGTCCGCACCGCGCGCGCTCGACGAGGTCCCAGTCGGACGTCCCATCGGCGTCGGCGCGACCGGGCATGGACGTGCCGGTCATACGCTTCCTCGGGGTTTCAACCCCAACATGTGCGATTGGTTCCGAATTCACGCCGTAACCACAATATGGTCAAACACTTAGCAAAAACCGGAAAACCTGGACACGGCCCAGCCCGGCCTTTCCAGCTTAGCATAGGACTCGCTCAATGGACAGCGCGTTTATGCGTGCCGCACGGCGCGGAGGGGATCAGGCGCGGCGGACGTGGGGGCCGGCGGGGGTGTCCTCGAGGACCCAGCCGAGGGCGGTGAGTTCGCCGCGGAGGGCATCGGCTCGGGCGAAATCCTTGGCGCGGCGGGCTTTCTGGCGTTCGTCCACGAGCGACTGGATGTCCACGGGGACGGCCTCGGCGGGGGCGTCGCCGAGGAAGCAGACGACGTTGTCGAGACGGTCGAAGAGGGCGAGTGCGCGCGCGGCGCCGTCCTTCGAGAGGGCGTCCTCGTCGATGAGTTTGTTCGTCGCGCGGATGAACTCGAAGAGCGCGCCGAGCGCTCCGGAGATGTTGAGATCGTCGTCGAGCGCTTCGGCGAACGCGGTCTCGCACGCGGCGCACTCTGCGTCGAGCGGCGCGCCGGCGGGCATGCGGACGTTTTTCAGGCGGCGGCGGAAATCGCGGATGCGTTGGATCGCCTCCTTGGCAGCGTCGAGGTTTTCCGTCGAGAAGTTCGTCGGCTGGCGATAGTGCGTCGAGCGCAGCGCGTACCGTATGGCGATGGGGTCGTGGCCCTGTTCGAGGAGATCGCGGAGGTTGATTACGTTGCCGAGCGACTTGGAGATTTTCTGTCCTTCGAGATTGAGATGCGCGGCGTGGAGCCAGTAGCGCACGAAGGGTTTGCCGGTGGCACCTTCGGACTGCGCGATCTCATTTTCGTGATGCGGGAAGACGAGGTCGATGCCGCCGCAATGGATGTCGAAGGATTCGCCGAGGAGGCCCATGCTCATGGCGGAGCACTCGAGGTGCCAGCCCGGGCGGCCCTTGCCGAGTTCGGTGTCCCAGAAGACGGCGCCGTCCTCGGGGACGTAGGCCTTCCAGAGGGCGAAATCGCGGGCGCTCTCGGTGCTGTATTCGTCGACATCGACGCGGCCGCTGGCGCCGGCCTGCAGGCCTTCGGCGTCGAGGCGGCTAAGCTTGCCGTAGGTGGGGAATGCGGAGATGCGGTAGTAGGTGGAGCCGTCGGCCTCGTAGGTGAGGCCGCGATCGCGCAGGCGCTTGACGAGATCGACCATGCCGGGGATGAACCCGGTCGCGCGCGGGACGTGGTGCGGATGGAGGATGCCGAGCGTGTCGAGGTCCTCGAAGAAGGCTTGTGTGAACCGGCCGGTGAGGGACGGCAGGCCCTCGCCGGTTTCACGGCACGTGCGGATGATTTTGTCCTCGACGTCGGTGATGTTCATGACGTGCGTGACCTGGAATCCGCGGTATTCGAGGTGGCGGCGGAGCAGGTCCTCGAACAGGAATGTGCGTAGGTTGCCGATGTGGGCGTAGTTGTAGACGGTGGGCCCGCAGGCGTAGAGACCGACCTTGCCCGGGGTTAGCGGGACGAACTCTTCCTTGGCGCGGGAGAGGGTATTGTAGAAGCGAATGGGCATGGGCGATCCGGTGTATTGGTGTCGGGTATGAACGAGGGGCGCGATTCTAGTGTCCATGTGACGAGTCAATCAACCACCCGATAGCTGACAGAACGACTATCTCCTGGAGGGCGTTCCATGGAAGCGCGAGTCGGCGATAGTGAGCTGTTGCAACGAATCGAGGGGTTCGACATCGACGGTGAACCATGCGCGTTACCGTTCGAGCAACGTTTGGCGCTGGAGAACGGTTGGCGTTTGTCATTCGCCGAGCGGGTCGTTATCGAGTACAAGCGTTTCGTGTTTTTGGCGATGGCCGCGGGGCATCCCGTTACGCCGTCGGAGGCGGTCGACGAAGCATGGCATCTCCACCTGACGTACACGGACTCGTACTGGAATCGCTTCTGCCGCGATGTCCTCCCGAAGCCGCTGCACCATAACCCGACGAAGGGGGGTGCGGCCGAGGACGCGAAGTTCTTCGACTGGTATGGCAAGACGCTGGAATCATATCGACGCCTAATTGCGAGTGAACCGCCCGCGGACATCTGGCCGTCACCTCGTGAACGATTTGCGCGCGGAATCGCGCGGATCAAGATGAACCCTGTCGACTTCTGGTTCGTTCGGAAGCCACAAGTTCGCTCTCTGACCATAACGGGTTTGGCGTTTGCTGCTGGATGCACGTCCATTCAGTTCGAGGAGGTCGGCGCGGTCGAGGCTGTATTCATTGGAGGCATCATCGGAGTCGCCGTCTTTGCCATCATCCGCGCGAGTAGGTCGAGGAACCGACGAGGCACGGGACAACGTAATCGCAGCAGCTGTGGTAGCGGGGGAAGTTGGAGCGGCGGATGCTCCGGTCATACCGGCCGGACCGGAAGCAGTGGGGATGGCCCGGGTATCGACACAGACGGAGGCGGAAGCGGGGACAGCGGAGGCGGGTGCGGGTCGAGCGGCTGCGGTGGTGCTGGCTGTGGCGGTGGTGGAGACTGATTTCAACAGAATCGACTTCGGATTGCCTTCCTACGTTGCGCTCGTCAGGTGAGCGCGACGGCGTCGACGAATTCCACGACACGCTGCGCGGCTTCGTCGGCCATTTTGTCGGCGGCTTCGCGGCTGACTTCGTTGGCGAATGCGACGACCAATGACTCGAGCTTGCGGGTACGCTCCGTGGCGTCGCCGGTGACGCCGAAGCCGGTGGATTCGGCCGTGGCGCTGGCGAGCGCGATGAGGTAGGCGAGTTGCCGGTGCAGACGGGGCGCGGCGCCGGGCATGTTGGCGTAGAAGACGGCGAAGCGAATCTCGGGGGCGAGGTTCCAGTGTTCCGTGACGCGCAACCCGACGTAGGGGGAAAACTCTTCGAGCGTGCGCAGGAGGACATCCCAGGAACTCTTTAGTTGACCCGTGCGGCCCTGATACCGATTCGTGATCGCGTCGAGCAGCACGGGCTTTCCGATGTCGTGCACGAGGCCCGCGAGGAAGATCTGGTTCAACGGAAGTCCGCTCATCACGCTTCCGAGCGAATCGACCAGCCGGGCGGTGGCGACGGCGTGCAGCCAGAGTTGGCCCATGAGTTCGCCGAAGACGGGGTTCCTGGACTTGTATACCTGCGATTGCGCGACGAGATGCGCGACGCTGGCGAGGTTGCGCATGCCGAGCCGGGCGCACGCGAGGCGCAGATCGGTCGTGGGTTCGCGGCCGCTGAACACGGCGCTGTTGGCGAGGCGGAGCACGCGGACGCTGAGCGTGGCGTCTTCGTGGATGACGCGCGCGAGATCCTGGCTTGTCGTGATCGGGTCGTGGATGGCGTTGATGACGCGTTGCGCGGCGACGGGGATCGTGGGCAGTTGTTCGATGGACGGATCGATGTGCTGAAACACGCCGTCCATGACGGAACCGGGCTGGACGAGATCCGCGAACGGTTTCGGCGGAATGGCGGGTTCGAACGCGACGCCGAATCGGGTGTGGGCGGCGCGGTACGCCTGGCCGCAGCGGCGACACGACGTGAGGGTCATGGCTTCGTTGGCCAAGGGCGGATCGATGATGGCGGTACCGCAAGAAGTGCACTGGGCCATATGAATCTCCCTGTGTGCGGAGCGACCTCGAGGCTCTCCCGTAGTTACCGCAAATCGCGGAAATTGTTACATTAGTCTTGACAATATTCCTAGTAGATTCGATAAATACCGGAAAATAGAGGCTCTTTTGAGCCAAAGTATGGTCTCGGAGCGATCGTTTGTGGGGGGGTTAATCGGGGGATCCGGCTGTGGCGCGGCTCAGTTCATTTCGAGGTGGGTGCGGATTTCGTGGTCGGCGCCGGCGATGATGTCGGGGAGGTTCTGGTTGCCGAATTCGTTGGCGAGTTCGGCGTCGAGGTCTGCGACTTCAGCTTTGGGGTCACGCGAGGAGGGTACGGCGCCGTAGCCGCTGGTTTCGGCGGCGGCGCTGGAGAGGGCGACGAGGTAGGCGTGCCGGCGGTACGCGGCGGGCGCGGCGGACGGGACGGTGGCGTAGTAGGTGGCGAAGCGGACCTCGGTGGGGAGGTTCCAGTGCTGCGCGACGCGCAGGCCGACATAGGGCGCGAAATCGTCCAGCGTTTTGAGGAGCAGGTCGGGCGAGACTTTCAGACGTCCTGCGCGGCCTTGGTACTGGTTGGTGATCGCGTCGATGAGGACGGGCTTGCCGATGTCGTGCACGAGACCCGTGAGGAAGAGCGTGCTGGGGGAGACTCCGCCGACAACGGCGCCGAAGGCCTCGGAGAGGCGGGCGGCGGCGACGGCGTGTTGCCACATGGCGTCCATCATTTCGCGGAAGGTGGGGTTGGCCGACCGGTAGAGGTGGGCCTGCGCGACGAGATGGGCGACGTTGGCGAGGTTGCGCATGCCGAGGCGGGCGCACGCGAGGCGGAGGTCGGTGATCTTCTGCCGGCCACCGAACGTGGTGCTGTTGACGAGTTTGAGTACGCGCATGCTGAGCGTGGCGTCCTCGTTGATGAGGCTGACAAGGTTTTCGGTGGTAGTGATGGGGTCGTGAATGGCGGTGATGACGCGCTGCGTTGCCGCGGGGATGGTGGGGAGGCCACGGATCGATTCGTCGATGGATTTGAGGACGCCGTCCATGACGGAGCCTGGGGCGATGCGGGTGCTGAGGGGCGGGGGCGGATTGGCCGCTCCGGCGGAGACGGAGCCGCGGGCTGACGAGAGCAAATAGGCTTCGTGGCAGGCGGGACACGAAACGAGGTAGACGTGGTTAAAATCGCTGGAGATGCCCGGTCCGTCGGCCCCGCATAGCGGACACTCAGCGCGCATCGGTTCGCCTCCAATACATCCAGTAACGTTGGCGAACGCGTTGCCGCGAGCACCACTCATTCTACCATGTATTGAGGAAGAGCAAGGGACGTTCGGGAGGCGTCAACTACGAAAACAGCGCATCGATAAATTTGCCGGGTTCGAAGGGTTGTAAGTCGTCGATGCCTTCGCCGACGCCGATGTACTTGATGGGGATGCGGAGTTCGCGCTGGATGGCGACGGCGATGCCGCCCTTGGCGGTACCGTCAAGCTTGGTGAGGACGATGCCAGTGACGTGGATGGCCTCGGTGAATTTTCGGGCTTGCTGGAGTCCGTTCTGTCCGGTAGTGGCGTCGAGGACGAGGAGGACTTCGTGCGGCGCGGCAGGATGCACTCGCGTGACGACGCGCTGGACTTTTTTGAGTTCCTCCATGAGGTTGGATTTGGTGTGGAGTCGGCCGGCGGTGTCGATGATGACGCAGTCGGCACCGCGCGAGAGTCCGGCCTGGACGGCGTCGTGGGCGACGGCGGCGGGGTCGGAGCCTTCCTGGTGCTTGATGAGCGGAACGCCGGCGCGATCGCACCAGACTTCGAGCTGATCGGCGGCGGCGGCGCGGAAGGTGTCGGCGGCGCCGACGACGATCTTGCGTCCGTCGGCCTTGAGCCGGGAGGCGAGTTTACCGATGGTGGTGGTTTTGCCGGAACCGTTGACGCCGGTGATGAGGGTGACCTGCGGCGGATCGGCGGCGATCCAGTGCATTTCGTGGTCGCCTTGTTCGAGGATTTCGAGCAGGAGGCCCTTGAGCGCGTCGATGATGGCTTCGTCGGTGGTCAGACGCTTTTCTCGCGCGGCATCGCGCAGGCGGCTGAGCACGTCGAGCGTGGTTTCGACACCGAGATCGGCCTGGATGAGGATCGCTTCGAGTTCCTCGACGGTATCGTCGTCAAGTTTGCCGCGTCCGCCGAGGACGGCGCGCACACCGCCGACGAGACTCGATCGCGTTTTGCCGAGGCGCTCGCGGAGCCGGCCGAAGAACCCGGGTTTGTCACTCATGGAAGAATTCAGTCCCGCAAGTTGAAGAAGAGTTCATGCGTGCATGTCGAGCGGCGCCGATCGCGTCAGCGGATGCGATAGGCGAACAGTTCGAACTGGCGATCGGGTTCGCCGGCGTTTTCGCTCGTGGCGAACGCGGTGATGCGGTGGCCGCCGGTGTCGAGCGGTTCGCCGAGGCCGTAGCCGCGGAGTTCGCGGCCGTCGGCAGAGAGGTACGCGGCGGTCTGGCGCACGATAGGCCGTTCGACGACGCCCTCGGCGCCTTCGAGTTCGACTTCCTCGAAGACGGCGTATCCGCGGATCTCGGTGCCGGTGGCGCGGAGCGTGGCGACGAAGTAGACCCGGTTGCCGCGTTGACGCAATGCGGCCTCGCCGACGACGCGGTTGGCTTCGAGTGCACCGGGTTCGAGCAGGATGTAGCGGCCGTTGTAGGTGGTCTCGGCGGCGGGATTGTCGAGCGCGTTCTGCATGTCTCGCTGCGGCGTCGGGTAGTCGCGGAGATCGGCGACAAGTTCATTGAATATCGGAGCCGTCGGTCCGTTCCACAGATCCTCGGATGCGGAGGAGGTGGGCGACTCGCTCATGACGGAGACGAGGCCGGCTTCGATGTTGTCGATTGAGAGCGCGGCGATGACGACCACGAGGAGTCCGGCGGCGGAGAGGATGCCGGCGAAGAGTTTGCTGCGGCTGATTTTTTCGGTGGGGAGATCGGCCGCCTGCGCGCCGGCGAGGCGGCGCATCCGCTGATCCCGCAAATTCTGGCCGCAGGTGCGGCACATCAGCGAGCCGTCGTCGTTGACCGTGCCGCAACGTTCGCAGACAGCGTCCGCGTCGATGGTCTGGAAGCCTTGGCCAGGCGGGGGTGCAGCAGGCGCGGGACCCCCGGGTCTACGTTCGTTCATACCGCCTCACGAAACCGTCCCGAGGGGAAGTGTGGCAGAAAGCGCGAAGGGTTTCCACTCCTAATTCCTTTGGCTACTGGAACTTCCGACTGGGTCGAGAACCGATGAGGCGTATGAGTGCGCGGGCGGGGTGTGATCGTGCGCGCTTGCTCTCCTCTATATGAATGGTGAGGTGTTGACCTTGCGTGGGTGGGGATCACGGACGTGGCGAAGCGGCGAGGTGCCGTTTCTACTTTCGGTGAATTTGAGGAACAAGGTGAAAACTGTTGACAGAAATAGTGCAATGGTTTGGGAGGATTCGACTTGGCGCGGGGGCAACGGGGCAAAACAGATCTCGTCTTGCCCTGTCAATCTTGGGATCGCTGCAAGGTCAAGCGCACTTCGCTTGACCCTGCCACATGGGAGGGTGGGGTATTGACTCGAGACCGGCCATTTGGTATTCTTAGCACTCGCTTCGGGTGGCTGCTAAACGTTGCCCTTAAGTCCTTGATTTAACTACTCTTTGGTGATTTCTGCGTTCGTTCTGCATCAGTGCGGTGTGGAGTGCGCAGTGAGGTTACAAACAGGTTCAACGGTACCAACGGACCAATAGAAAGGGAGAGCGTGACATGAAAATCCGTCCACTTGGGGATCGCATTCTGGTCAAGCGCGAGGAACCGTCGGAGACGGTTCGCGGCGGGATCATCATTCCGGATTCGGCGAAGGAGAAGCCGCAGGAGGGCAAGGTGGTTGCGGTGGGCAAGGGCCGGGTCGACGAGAGCGGCAAGCTGATCCCGATGGAAGTGAAGAAGGGGGATCGGATCCTGATGGGCAAGTATTCGGGCACGGAAGTGAAGCTGGATGGGGATGAGCACATCATCCTGCGCGAGGACGACATCCTCGCGATCATCGAATCCTAATCGGCCCGCGACGACTACATTTCGGAGGTTGAACGCAGATGAGCGCGAAGAAACTGGAATTCGGCGAGTCCGCGCGGCGCGGGGTATTGGCCGGCGTGACGAAGTTGAGCAGGGCGGTGAAGGCGACGCTGGGCCCGAAGGGGCGCAACGT
>CAYUZD010000017.1:0-20946 GCA_964449475.1 uncultured Nitrospirales bacterium | reverse complement strand
GCAGTGGGCGAGTTCGGCGGACGGGGAAGGCGGCCGATGCACGCGGATGACATAGAGCTTGTTCGGCTCTGTCTGGACGGCGATGCGGACGCCTACGGCGAACTCGTGAAGAAGTACCAGGGGCCGGTGTACGCGACGGCGTTTTACTACGTCGGGCGGCACGGGGCGGCGGAAGACATCGCGCAGGACGCATTGCTTGCGGCCTACCGGAGTCTGCCACGGCTCAAGGATCCGGCGAAGTTCGGACCGTGGTTGAAACAGATTACGTGCCGGACGGCGGCGAACTGGCTCAGACGGAATGGTGACCGGCTGTCGATCGAGACGCCGTTGCCATACAAGCGGACAGTTTCGATCGAAGACGCGCGTGAGGGCCCCCGCGGAAGGACCGAACGTCAGGAGCGTCTGGAGTTCGTGCAGCGGGCGATTGACACGCTGCCCGAACGGTATCGGCTGCCGGTGGTGTTGCGGTATTTGCAGGAACTGAGTTACGCGGAGATCAGCGAGTACACGGGAGAGAGCAAGGACGAAGTGCGCGGGATACTGCAGCGGGCGGGGCGCCAGTTGCGTGAAATCCTGACGAAGAATGACGGTGAAACAGGGGAAACAACGGCTTGGCATCGTGCGCGCAAATAGATCAGTTGCTCCAGCCGTACCTGGATCGTGAGCTGGCGCATTCCGATCGCGTGATACTCGAGCAGCACGTCGGTGAGTGTACGATTTGCGCGGCGCTCGTGCGTCGGCACCAGGCGTCGGATGCGGGACTGTTCGAGACCTTCCGCGCGGCGCGACTCGACCGTGACATGACCGATTATGTGCTGTCGCATCTGCCGGAGATGGAACGGCCGCAGGTGGATGTCGCCGGCCTGAATCAACGGGCGAAGGCGGCGGGCCACTTCCGGGAGCGGGTGTTCCGGCTTGTTCCCATCGCGGCGGCCGTGCTGCTGGTGGTGCTGGCTGCGGTGCTAAATACGCGATGGCCCAAGGAAGGCGTGCCGGCCGGCGCGCTCGGAATGATCGCCTTTGCGGACGGTGACGTGCAGCGCGTGGACGGCGAGTCCGACTCAAGTTCTCGCGTGCGTGAGCGTGCCGGTGCGATGAATGGGGATCGTTTCGTGACCGGCGCGAGCGGCCACGCGAGCCTGATGTTGCTCGGCCCGTCCGAGATCCGGGTGGATGCCGATTCGTCAGTGCAAGTGGAGAGCGATCGCCGGATCACGCTCGATCGTGGGCGCATTCTGCTCGATATTGCGAAGACGCGGCGGTGGTTCAAAGTGCTAACGCCGATGGGCGAAGTCACGGTGTTCGGCACGCGCTTCTCGGTCGAGGCCGATTCCGGCCGGACGACGGTCGTGGTCGAGTCCGGCGAAGTTCAGTTGTCGCACCGTGACAACCCGCACATCTTCCGCAGCATCAAACCGAACCAGAAGGCCTACATCGAGGCCGGGTTGGAAACCGTGCCCGTGACCGGGGTGGATGCGTCCGCGGAGTTGGCGTGGGGCCAGCCGCTGGCCGCGCCACAGGCGATGCGGGACTATTTCATGGCGCGCGTCCAGCCGGCATACGAGGTCACCGAGGTCGCGGCGGAGCCGGGATACGTTCTGTCGGGCGGCGGACCGCTGGTGTCGATCACGATCAGTTGGACGAACACCAGTCCGATCGTGCGGTACTGCGACTACGAGTTGTTCGTGTCCACGGCGGACAACGAGCCGTATTTTCATGCACACATCGACGGCTCGGTGTTTAGCGATCCGCGGCGCACGGAAATCGAGATTGAGAATTCGGGCGACCGTAAGGCGGGTAGCCGGACCTTCTGGGCGAAATTGGTGCCGGTGTTGAACCCCGATCTGGACGTGAAGCGCGTGGACACCGTGTCGGTGTCGGCGCGATTCCTCGAATCAACGAATGGAGGGAACTAACTGGAGCGCGAGGTCAACGGCTGTTCAGGAGGTGGGCTTGCGAGACGCAGCAACGCTTGATGTCTGTCTCAAGTCACTCCTTCCCCAAGGGTAACTGCAGTCAAGTCGCGTGTCGCAGGCCTACCTCTTGAGCGGCCCGAAGCTAACCAGCGAACCGCCCAGAGAAAGAAGAGGCACCAAAGCGTCGGGGTGCTTTGGTGCCTTGGATCAAAGCTGAGCCGTGGTAGCTGGGGGATGGATGCCCCCATTTGCCTAGCTCAACCCAGCGAAGTCAGTGTAGCACCGCCCACGGATCCTCGCAAGAGCAAATCCGTGGGTGTTTCGTTTGCCGAGGCCTCCGCCACAGCCTAGCTCAGATTTGTGCGAAAGCTGAATCGCGGCTTTTTCACCTTGTTCGGGCGCGACGCACCTGTTAGGCTTCCTTCGCACCAAGAAAATCCGCAGATCGGTCTGAATCCCTGAAAGGAACGCGATGTTCGGCTATCGGTTTCGCAGCGGGTTAATTCTTGTCACCACCGCCGCCGTCTTGGCCGCGGGCAACGCGCGGCCCGAGGCCGTGACCAACGACGCAATCGAGTCCGCGGTGGCGCGTGTAAAGCCGGCGCTTGTACGAATCTTCGTTGTCTCCGCCGCCTACCGGGACGGGCGCGAGATGAAGTACCAGTCCTCCGGCAGTGGCGCGATCATCTCCCGAGACGGCTACGTCGTGACGAACCACCACGTCGCGGGCCACGCCAAAAGCCTCTTGTGCACATTGAGCGACAAGAGCGAAGTCGAGGCCGAGCTGATCGGCACGGACGCGCTCAGCGATATCGCCGTCATCAAGCTCGCCGCGCGGCCGCAGGGTGACTACCCCTTCATCCAGTTTGGAGACTCGAGCGCGATCAGAGTGGGCGACAACGTGCTCGCGATGGGCAGTCCGCTCTCGATTTCGCAGTCGGTCACCGCGGGCATCGTCAGCAACACTGAAATGGTCATGCCGCGCCGGATGGGCATGGGCAACTTCGAGTTGGACGGCGAGGACGTCGGGAACCTCGTGAAGTGGATCGCGCACGACGCCGTGATCTTCCCGGGAAATTCCGGCGGACCGCTCGTGGATCTCGGCGGGAACATCATCGGTATCAACGAGATTAGTTTCGGCCTCGGCGGCGCCATCCCGGGAAACCTCGCCCGCGACGTCGCGCAGGCGATCATCAAGTTCGGGTCCGTGCCGCGCAGTTGGCTTGGCGTCACGGTGCAGCCGCTTCTCAAGCAGGGCAAGGGCGATCGCGGGGTGCTGATCACGGGCGCGATCGAGGGCTCGCCGGCGGACAAGGCGGGCATCGAGGCCGGCGACATCCTGATCAGTCTCGGCGACCAGGACACGACCGTCCGGTACGACGAGGAGCTCCCGGAGTTCAACCGGCTCGTCGCGGCGCTGCCGCTGGACGCGGAAGTGAGCGCCGTGGTGTTGCGCGACGGCAAGGAAGTCCACTTGTCGATGGTCACGACCGAACGCGAACAGCGCCGGCCAAAGGAACGCGAGTACAAGCAGTGGGGCATCACCGGCCGCAACCTGTCCTACGTCGCTTCGCGCGAACTGAAACGCAACACGACGGACGGCATCGAGATCACCAGCGTCGCACAGGGCGGCCCGGTTGGCGATACGAAACCCGGCGTACGCCGCGGCGACATCCTGATCCAGGTCGGCGAGAAGAAGGTGACCAACCTCGACGACCTCGCCGCGATCACCGAGGAACTGACGAAGGACGCCACGGAACCCGTGCCGGTCCTCGCGACGTTTGAACGCAAGGCGACAACGTTTGTGACCGCGGTAAAGGTAGGCATCCGTGAGCTCAACGACCCGGGCCTGGAAGTGAAGAAGGCCTGGCTGCCGGTGAACACCCAGGTGATCACCCGCGACATCGCCGAGCTGCTGGGAGACCCCTCGATGACGGGCTTCCGCGTGACCCAGGTGTTTGAAGGCAGCACCGCGGAGAAGGCCGGCATCCAGGTGGGTGACCTGATTCTCGCCGTGGACGGCCAGAAACTCACCGCGTCCGCGCCGGAACACTACGAGGAGTTGCCGACGCTTATCCGGAACTACTCGGTCGGCGTGCAGGCGGAACTCGACGTGCGCCGGGGCAGCGACGCCATGAAGATCCCGGTCGAACTCGCGCGCGCGCCGAAGCTCGACCGCGAGATGCGTAAGTACCGCGACGAAAACTTCGAGTTCACCGTCCGCGATGTGACGTTCTTCGACAAGGCCGACGAGCAGTGGTCGGACGAAGAGTCGGGCGTGCTGGTGACGGAAATCCAGCCTGGAAGCTGGGCCGAACTCGGCATGTTGCGCGTCGGCGACCTCGTCAAGCAGGTGGACGGAGCGCCGGTGAACAACGTGGACGAGATCAAGGCCGTGATGGACCAAATCGCCGAACGCCGCGCCGAGTTCGTGCTCGTGAAGGCGCTGCGGGGCATCTACACCGTGTACATCGAGTTCGAGCCCAAATGGGACCAAAGCTGAAGGAAGCCCACACCATGTCGTTCACCAACGTCGCCGCGCTCATCGCGGTGTTTGCGATATCCGCCGGGGCCGTGGCCGATGACGCCGCAGAGAAGGGCAGGAAGATCCTGGCGGACAACAGCGCGGCCGTCGTGACGCTTTCGATCGTGCTGAACCAGAAGGTGTCGTTCCAGGGTTCGTCCTCGCAGAACCGCGAGACGAAAACCGAATCGACCGGGACCGTCATCTCCGCCGAGGGCCTCACCATTATGTCGCTCTCGGAGACCGATCCGTCGTCGATCGTGGAGACGATGATGGCGGGCAGCGGACAGAACATCCAGATGGAAACGGAAGTCCGCGATCTCAAGATTCTGCTCGAAGACGGCACCGAAGTGCCCGCCGAGGTCATTCTGCGCGACAAGGACCTCGACATGGCGTTCATCCGTCCGGTTACAAAACAGGACAAGCCGTTCACGTTCGTGGACGTGACCAATTCCGGCGCGCCGCAAATTCTCGACGAAGTGATCGCGCTCAATCGCATGGGGCAGGTCGGCGGCCGCGAATACTCCGCGTCGGTCGAACGCATCGAAACGGTCGTAAAACGCCCGCGTACGCTGTACATCCCCGGCAACGACCCGACGATGACCGGGCTGGGCTCGCCGGTGTTCACGCTGGACGGCAAGTTTGTCGGCGTCGTGCTCGTGCGCGTCGTCTCGGGCGCGTCCGGGGGCAGTGTGTTCGGCGGCAGCCGCGAAAACGTTCTCTCGGTCATTGTGCCGGCGTCCGATATCGCGGACGGCGCGTCGCAGGCGCCCACCTACCAGGAATAATCCGCCCGGCGGCCTCGTTGTCCCGCGCAGGGCAGCATCAGGAACGGATCGAGGAGGGCGCGTGTCACCCCAGGACCTTTCGGGCCGCACCATCCTCGTGACCGGCGCCGGCAAGCGCCTCGGCCGCGCCACGGCGCTCGCGCTCTCCGCGGCGGGGGCGGGTATCGTGGCGCATTACAACCGGTCGCGCGACGACGCCGAATCGCTCGCGAGCGAGATTCGCGGCGCGGGTTGCCCCGTCTGGCTGTTGCCGGCGGACTTGTCCGATCCCATCGCGGCCGAAGATATTGTTGCGCGCGCCGTCGCCGAAGCGGGACCGGTTCACGGCCTGGTGAACAGTGCATCGATATTTCCCGAGGACACGCTGCTGGACATGACCGAGTCGAGCGTGCTGGAGAACTTCCGGATCAACACGTGGACGCCCTTCGTGCTGGGCCGCGCGGTCGCGGCGCAGGGCATTCCCGCGTCGATCGTGAATTTCCTCGATACGCGCATGAATACCTACGACGCGAAGCACGCGTCGTATCACCTGAGCAAGCGGATGCTGTTCACGTTTACCCGGATGATGGCGCTCGAATTCGCTCCGCGCGTGCGCGTGAACGCCGTCGCACCAGGCCTCGTGCTGCCGCCGCACGGCAAAGACCATGCCTATCTCGAATCGCTCCGGGACACGAACCCGCTGAAATCGGTGGGCACTCCGACCGAAGTCGCCCGGGCCGTCCTGTTCCTGATGTCGAGTGCCTTCATCACGGGCGAGATCATCCACATCGACGGCGGCCGGCACATGCTCGGGGGCGCTTATGCGTGACGTTACTCCCGACCGCATCCACATCCGGGACCTGCGCGCACAGTGCATCATCGGCATCTATCCCGAGGAACGCACGAAGAAGCAGGAAGTCGTAATGAACCTTACGCTGTACGCCGACTTGTCCAGGGCCGGACGATCGGACGCCATCGCCGATACCATCGACTACAAGGCGCTCAAGAAGAATATCCTGGCCGCGGTCGAAGCGTCCGATTTCCAGTTGATCGAGCGGCTCGCCGAGCACATCGCGACGATCGCGCTTGGCTACGGCTTCGAGCGCGTGGACGTGACGGTGGACAAACCCGGCGCGCTCCGGTTCGCGCGCAGCGTCGCGGTCGAGATCTCGCGGACGCGGACGGCGTAGGGCGGAGGACGGCGCTGGATGCAGGCGGAGGCATTCATTGCGGTTGGCTCGAACATCGATCCCGCGCGAAACATCGTCGCGGCGGTCGCCCGGCTCATTGAAGTCGCTCCCGTGCGCGCTGTATCGACGTTTTACCGGGTGCGCCCGCTCGACCGGCCCAACCAGCCCGATTACCGGAACGGGGCACTCCGGATTCTGACGGAATCCGACCCGAACACGCTGCATCACCGGATTCTGCGTGAAATCGAGCTCGAGATGGGGCGCGAACGCACGACGGACAAACACGCCGCGCGGACGATCGACCTCGACTTGGTCATGTACGAGGACCTCGAATACCGCGACGGCGACCTGCTGTTGCCGGATCCGGACATCGTGCAACGCAATTTTCTGGCGGTACCGCTCGCGGAACTCGCGCCGGAGGCCGAACTGCCCGGCGACGGACGGACGCTGGCCGAAGTCGCAACCGAACTCGGCGGCGCGGGACTTACGGTGGACGAACCGCTCACGCAAACCTTGAGGGAGATGCTCGCGAATGAATACGAAGCGCGTTGAGGACCTGATTCGGGAGCTGCTCCGCGAAATCGGCGAGGACCCCGACCGCGAGGGGCTGCGGAAGACGCCCGCGCGCGTCGCGCAGGCCTACGAGTTCCTCGTGTCCGGATACGGGACGGACCCGCGGGAAATCGTGAACGGTGCCATCTTCGAGTCCGAACTGAACAACATGATCATCTCGCGTGACATCGAGGTGTACAGCCTGTGCGAGCACCACATGCTGCCGTTCTTCGGCCAGTGCCACATCGGGTACATCGCCGATCGCAAGGTGCTGGGCCTGAGCAAGCTCGCGCGCATCGTGGACTGTTACGCCCGGCGTCTCCAGATTCAGGAGCGGCTCACCGCGCAAATCGCGAACGAGATCATGGACGTGACCAAGGCGGAGGGCGTCGGCGTCGTCATCGAATGCCGCCACCTGTGCTCGATGATGCGCGGGGTACAGAAGCAGAACTCGATCATGACGACCTCGACCGTCCTTGGCAGTTTCCGCGACGATCCGTCTACGCGCGCCGAATTCCTGAGCCTCATCACGCGCGAATCCTGACGCCGGATTCGCCCGGCGTCCGCCCGCTCGCGTACCATGGGCCGATGCCCGCCGAACCCGTCTTCGACGCCGCGCGCCGCATTCAGCCGGACGCGGCCCAGGCGATCCGCGACGCCGTGGCGGAGACCGGCGGGCGCGAGGTCTTCTTTGGCGGCAAGCTCGACGCGAAGGGACTGATCGCGTCTGTGCGCGTGCTCGCGAGGGGCCACGAAGGCGCGGTGCCCGCCATCTTCGACGGCCTCGAACCGCGCGAGGTCGTCCTCCATAACCACCCCGGCGGCGACGTGCACCCGTCCGAGGCCGACCTCGAACTCGCGGTCGTCTACAGCCACAACGGCCACGGCGTGTACATCGTGGACAACGACGCGCGCCGGGTGTACGTGGTCATCGAGCCGTTCCGCGACAAGGACCGGACCCAGCTTGACGCTGCGGAACTCGCGCGGGTGCTCGCGCCCGAGGGGCCGCTGGCCAACGCGCTCGCCGACTTCGAACCGCGCCCGCAACAGGCGCGTATGCTCGAATGCGTCGCGCAGGCGTTCAACAAGAACGAGATCGCCGTGGTCGAAGCGCCGACGGGCGTGGGGAAGACGGTGGCCTACCTGTTGCCGGCAGTGCACTGGGCGGTGCGGAACCGCGAGCGCGTCGTGGTCTCGACGCGCACGATCAACCTCCAGGAACAAATAATTCAGAAGGACGTTCCGCTGCTCGAGCGTTGTCTCGACCTGAAATTCAGCGCCGTGCTGGTCAAGGGGCGGAACAACTATCTGTGCCCGCGCCGGCTCGAGCGGGCGCTGTCCGAGGCCACGCTGTTTCGGGACGCTTCGGAAGAGTCGGCGTTGAAGGCGCTGGTCGAGTGGGCCGCGCACACGGAAGACGGCAGCCGATCGGACCTGCCGTTCCACCCGCCCGACGAAATCTGGGACAAGGTCTGTTCGGAATCCGACACCTGCACGCCGATCCAGTGCATGCAGGCGCGCAACTGTTTCCTGACCAAGGCGCGCCGGGAAATCGCGAAGGCCGATCTGCTCGTCGTGAACCATCACATGCTGTTCTCCGACCTCGCGATCAAGAAGGAGGCCGGCAATTTCACGTCCGCCGCGGTGCTCCCGGCGTTCGAGCGGCTCATCATTGACGAGGCGCACCACGTCGAAGACTCCGCGACCGAGTATTTCGGCGTCGAGGCGACGCAGACGGGTTCGCTGGCGTTGCTCGGGCGGCTACTACGTTCGGAGCGCGGCCAGGAGCGGGGACTGCTGCCGTTCATCAAAGCAAAGCTTGTCCGCGAGACGCCGGCCAGCGCGCATGCGGACGCCGAGGCGGCGTTCAGGTTGATCGACGACCGCCTGATCCCCGCGATTGTCGCGGCGCGCGAGACCGTACGGACGGCGTTCGGCGCGGTGCGCGACATGACAGCCGCGCGGTGCGGGCAGATCGGGCGTGACGTCAAATGGCGGCTGACGCGCGAGGCGCTCGAGGACCGGGAACTGCGCGAGATCCATGCTCAACTCGTCGTGCCTCTGAGCGAAGACCTCATCGAACTGGCCAAATTCACCCGCAACCTCGCGGACATGCTGCGCGAGATGCGGCCGAAATCGGACGACGGGGAACCGCCGTTCGCGGTCGATGTCGTGCAACTGCTCGCGTATTCCGCCCGGCTGCGCCGGCTGGCGGACGTGCTGGCCGAGGCGACGAGTGCGGCGCTCGCGCCGAACACCGTCCGCTGGATCGAAATTGACGCGTACCGGGCGCACATCGTGCGTGTCGTCCGGTGCCCGTTGGACGCCGGCCAGGCGCTCGCGGAGTGGGTCTACCCGAACCTGAAATCCGTCGCGATGACGTCGGCGACGCTCGCGGTCAACCGCGAATTTGATTACATGCTGCACCGGACGGGACTCGATCGCATCAAGCATCCCGCCGTTGTTACGGAATCGCTCGACAGCCCGTTCGACTTCGCGAACCAGGCGCTGCTGTGCGTGCCGGAGGATCTGCCGCCGCCGAACGACCCAGCGTTCGCGATCGCGTCGGCCGAGATGGTCGAACAGATCGTTCGAATCACGAGCGGCAACGCGTTCGTGCTGTTCACATCGTTCGGCGCGCTGAACGAAGCGGCATCGAAGCTCGAAGCGCCGCTCCGTGACGCGGGGCTCAATCCGCTGCGCCAGGGCGACGCTCCGCGGCACCAATTGCTCGAGCGGTTTCGCACCGTTCCCGGAAGCGTCCTCTTCGGGACGGACAGCTTCTGGGAGGGCGTCGACGTTGCCGGTGAGGCGCTGCAGTGTGTAGTATTGACCCGGCTGCCGTTTCGTGTCCCGACCGAGCCCATCTTCGAGGCGCGCTGTGAAGCGATCGAGGAAGCCGGCGGCAACGCGTTCCTCGATTACACCGTGCCGCTGGCGGTCATCAAGTTCCGGCAGGGGTTCGGGCGCTTGATCCGGCGGCGGACCGACCGGGGGGCCGTCGTCGTGCTCGACGGGCGCATCCTCACGCAACGCTACGGGCGCCAGTTCCTGCATTCGCTCCCGCCCGTGCGCCGGGTGACGGGGCCGTCGGGCGACGTTCTGGACGCTCTCACGGAGTTCTTTGCAGCCAAGGGGAGTGTTTCGTGAATCCAGACATCAAGATTGACGTGTCGCGCGCGCGTTCGAGCGCGGTGGGCGCGGACCACGGCGTGCATCCCGCGCAATTGCGGGAGATCGCGCCGAAGATCGCCGACGGGCACGCCGCGCTTCAGGCCGACCGCCGCGCGAAGAAGTACGGCTTCTTCGATCTGCACAAGGACCGCGCGATGTTGCGCGAGGTGCAGGCGCGCGCGGACGAATTTTCAGCGTTGGGCCACAAGAACCTTGTCGTGCTGGGCATCGGCGGGTCCGCCCTCGGGTTGACGACGCTCGTCACGGCGCTGAAGCCGCCGTACTACAACGTGTTGACGCCGGAGCAGCGCGCAGACCGCCCGCGCGTGTTCGTGATGGACAACGTCGACCCGGACACATTCACGCAAATGCTCGCGATCTGCCCGCCGCGGGAATCGCTGTTCGTCATCATCTCGAAATCGGGCGGCACCGCGGAGACGCTGTCCCAGGCGCTCATCGTGCTCGACGCGCTCGAACGATCGCTCGGCAAGAACCTCGTGCGCAAGCATGCTGTCGTGATTACCGAGCCGGCGGAGCCGGGCAAGCCGCCCAACGCGCTGCACGTGCTCAAGCGCGAGTACCGCTTGCAGAGTCTCGACGTGCCGAAGAACGTGGGAGGGCGGTTCTCGGTCTTCTCGCCGGTGGGCCTGTTCCCCGCGGCGCTACTGGGCATCGACATCGAGGCGCTCGCGGCCGGGTGCCGCGCGATGGACCGGCGCACGTCTAAACTGGGCGTGCCGGACAACCCGGCGTACCTCCGCGCCGCGTTTCACTATCTCGCGTGGGCGACGAAGCACCAGTCGATGGCCGTGATGATGCCGTACAGCGACAAGTTGCGCGACGTGGCCGACTGGTACCGTCAGCTCTGGGCCGAGAGCCTCGGCAAGAAGCTGAGCCTGGACGGCCGGAACGAGTCGCTGTTCGCCGGGCAGACGCCGATCAAGTCACTCGGCGTCACCGACCAACACTCGCAATTGCAGCTCTATCTTGAGGGCCCGAACGACAAGCTGATCACCATTCTCGAGGAGCAGCGCTTCAACAGCTCACTGCGCATCCCCGCGGGCCCGAAGGGCCTGCCCGGCGCCGATTTCATGATCGGCAAGACGATGAACCTGCTGATGACGTCCGAATGCCGCGCGACGGCGGACGCGCTGCGCAGCGCGGGGCGGCCGGTCATCCGCGTGATGCTGCCGACGGTGAACGCGCACACGATAGGCCAGTTGCTGTATATGCTCGAGGTCGAGACGGCCATGGCCGGGCGCTTATTCAACGTGGACGCGTTCGACCAACCCGCAGTTGAGGCGATCAAGATCTACACCCGCGAATACATGAGGAAGTCCCGGTGACGGAATCCGAACCGCGATTCACCGACTACGGCGACGACGGCGACGAGGCCGGTGCGCGCCGCGGGCGGCGGTCGTTCCGGTTTGTCGTGACGTCGGTGCTGTTGCTGACCTTCTCGGCGTGGTTCGCGGAGACACGGCTGCGGCATTCGCTACAGGAGCAGCATTTCCTCAGCGCCATCACGCTTCCGCGCGAGTCGGCCCGCGTCTTCCTGCTCGCGGCCATCAAACTCGATGATGCCGCGTCGGACACGCCCACCCCGAAGTACACCCAGGCGCTCGCGGTGCGTCAGGACGATGACATCGCGCTCGAAACCTACGCCCGTGCATTCCAGCTCGACCCGAAGAATTCGATGTTCGCGGTGCGGTATGGTTGCCGGTTGTACCGCTTGAACCGCGCCGAGCAGGCCGCCGAGATGTTCCGCACGGCGCGGGCGTTGCCCCCTGCGAGTGCGTTGCCGCGCTATCTCGAGGCCGCGGCGATGGCGAAGGCGGCACGCGGCGAGACCGCGCTTAGCGAGGCGATGGTCGTCGTGTCACGCGCGAACAATACGCTCGATCCGCTCTTGTACCCCAAACCGCTGTGGTATTCGGCGTATCCGCAGTCGGGAGTCCAGTATGCGCAGATAAGCCGTGAGATCTATGCCGAAGCCTGTGCGCCACTCCACGCGTTGACGCAGCAGGTGGTGCTTTCCGCGCAGCAGCCCGACGCACTCGCGCCGGGCCAGGATGCCGCGACGTGGCTCCGGCAAATCGAGACGATGGGGCGCCGCCTCGTGAACGACAGCGAGCCGAAGGGCACATTGCAGGCGATCGCCGGCGTCTCCATCCAGATGGACGCGCTTCGGACCCTCCTGCACGTGTTGAGGCAAGGCGGCGACGGGGAATCGGCCGAGGTGAAGACGATCGAGGCGAGACTGGCCACGCTGCAAGACGCCTGGGAGATTCTCAACGAATTCGAGGCGTCGCGCGAGGCGCGTCTGGCGTCCATTCGCCGCGAACACCAGCTTCCGCTGTTCTTGCTGCTCGAAGCCGCCGGGGCGCTCATCGGCGTCTACATCCTCGCCCGAATCGTTCACGGTGTGTTGCGCTACCGGAAGTCCGCGTGGACGATTCCGCACAGTACGTTCGGCAAGAGCATGATCGCGGCGGCTGCCGTCGCCGTTTTCGCGATGCTCGCATTCATGACGCTGATGCAACGGTTCCCCGGAGGGGAGGAGTGGTACCTCGGCGTGCTGACGACCACCTGGTGGACCGTCCTCGCGATTCTGGTGGGGTTTGGGCTCGTCTATCCCGCGCTTCGCGTGCCGTCGCCCGAACAGATCAGCGGCAAGTCCGGCCGCCTGGAAGACATGCCCGACGTGATTCGCTTCGCCCGCGCGGCGCATCACCGGGTTTATGTCGCGCTGGTCGTGCGCTACTTCGGTATTCTCGCGGGAGTGTTCCTCTGCACGGCGTGCGTGTGGATCCTGCTCTACCGCGTGTCCCACGGACTCTACCCCTGGCAGGTGAACCTGCTCGCTTCGGGGCTTATCCCGAATGAACTCGACACCGTGCGCCAGGCTGTCCAACTGCTGGGTACGCGCTGAGCGCGCGCCCATGGCCGATGCGCTGCACGCCGATCCCGCGGGGCTCGTGCGTCGCTGTCTCGCGGGCGACGATGCGGCCCGGGCCGAGTTCATCGCCACCTACGACAGCCTGATCCGGCGAGCGGTCGCGCGGCGCATCCAGCGCACGGCGTCCGCGCGAGCGAACGCTGCGCACCTTGACGACATTGCGAACGAGGTTTATCTTCGGCTCTTCGCGGACAATTGCCGGGCGCTCGCGTCGTTGCAGCAGGCGAAGAGTCTCTCCGCGTGGCTGGTAACCGTGTCGCAAAACCAGGCGATCACGTTTCTGCGCAAGATTGGAGCGACACATTCGGCGCGCGATGAGGAAAGCATGAAGGACCAGCCCGCGCCCTACGAACACGCTCCCGATCAGCGTGCGATGTCCAAGGAACTGTCGGATCGCGTCGCGGATGGTCTCGCGCGCCTCGATGATCGAGACCGGCTGGTACTCCAGTTGTTCTACCTGTACAATCAGCGCTACGCGGACATCGCCGAGACGCTCCACATGAACATCAACACGGTTGCTTCCCGCCTCCTGCGCGCGAAGCAAAAATTGAAGGACGCGATGGAGGAGAAGCAGCCGTGACGACACCAGACCCATGCTTCACCGACTACGCGTTGCAGGAGTATGTCGCCGGGCGGCTGGATCCGGGCGTGCGCGAGGAGGTCGAGGCGCACGCCGCCGTTTGTGACGCCTGCCGGTCCGCCGCCGGCTTGTTGCGGGAGGAGGCGGGCTTTCTCCGCGCGGCGCTGGAGCCTGCGGGCAAGGCACCGGCAGAACCGTTGGATTCGCTACTTTTGGCGGCCTATCTTGGCGATGCCTTGGACACAGAGGAAACCGCAATATTGGACGCCCGCCTCGCCGGCGACGCTTCCTCGATTGTAGCGCTGCTCCGCCTGCGCGCCGAGACACTCGCGACTCTCGATGAGTGCGGTACCGGCGTCCGAGAAGAGGTGCCCCCGGTACCCTCCGGAGTGGTCCTGCGGATGCCGACCCGGCGCATTCATCCTCCAAGGGTCATCCAGACTAACGAGCGAAAGTACGGCGGCGGGCCCGGTGCCTAAGTCCTTGGAATTGCATCAAAATGTGGCATTGGAACGGCGCCGGAACGGTACACTCCTGCCTGAAACTGCGAGAATCAATCAAAATTGACAGCGGCCTGGTATCGATCTATACTCCGACGAACTAAGCAAACTGAAAATACTAGCTTCCAAACGTGAACCATAAACCTTGCGGGTAAGGAAACCCGCCAATCTGCGGAGGTTCTATGCCAGTAAGCGACCGAGAGCAGCGCGCGTACACGACGTTCGAGGCGGCGCGGATTTGCCACGTAACGCATCACAGCATCAAGAACTGGATTAAGCAGGGCTTGATCCGGGCGTCCCGGACACCGGGCGGACACTACCGGATTCTGGAGGCCGACCTGGACGCGTTCCGCGAACAGTACGACATGTTCCCGCGCGAAAAGAAGCCGTCCCAGAAGCGGATCATGATCGTGGACGACGAGAAACAGTCGCTCGAAATGATGGAGACGATGCTGAGCGGGGAGGGCTACGAGTTGATTCCGGTGAGCAATGCGACCGAGGTCGGCCTGAAGGCCGCGCAGCTCATGCCGGACCTCATTTTGCTCGATTTCCTAATGCCGGAGATCAACGGGTTCGAGGTTTGCCGTGCGCTACGGGGCAACGAACTGACCCGGAGCATCCCCATCATGGCGGTGACCTGCCTGAGCAAGGAAGAGGACATCGAGCGTATCTTCGAGTGCGGGGCGGACGAATACCTGCCCAAACCGTTCAAGGTGGATCAACTCCTCGAAAAAGTGGATGATTTGATCGGCAAGGGGCGTACCGTCGACTGACCCCGGGCCGGGGTGTCCATGAAGCGGAAGCAGGCGCGGGTCGGAATCGAGCGCAAGATTCTGACGTCCATTCTCTGGGTCGGCGCGCTGCCGATGGCGGTCGCGCTGCTGACCGGCTATTTCGCCGCGTACTCCAGCCAGAAGACCGCCGTCGAGCAGACGCTGCTGACCGCCGCGTCTAAGACCGTGGACGGCCTCGAGCGCCTCGTCCAATCCCGGCTGAATTTCGCCCAGGTCCTCTCCGAGGATCCGCTTGTTGTGGATTTGCTCAAGGCGTTCAGCGCCGGGACGCCGTTCTCCGGCGACGAAGCGCCGAACCCGTTCTCGTCGTGGATCTACCGCGCCATCGAGAGCGAAGGCGTTCCCGCGCTGATTTCACTTTACGATCTGGAAGGCGATTTGGTTGTCTCGACCGATGTCGCCCAAGCGCCGCAGTCGATCATCAACACGATGAGACCGCCGGCGGACCGGCCGCTCTTCACGGGGTTCACCCAGAACCCGGCCACGGGACGGTTTATCGGCACGATTCTGGCCCCCGTTCGCGACCCGGAGACGGGCGAAAAACTCGGTTACACGACACTGCGCATCGGCATCGATTCGCTTATCCGTTACGCGCTCGGCGAATCGGCATCCCCTGCCGCGCTCGACTCGCTGCACGATTCCTACACGATGGTGCTGCGTATGCCGACCGGCCCCATTTTCGCGACCACGTTCAACACGAACCCTGCAACCGGTCGCACCACGCTGCGGCCCTACGCGCTGAGCGGTCCGCTCGCCGACGAACTCGAGTTGGGCAATCCATCGGGCGCGATGCGTATGAGCGGATTCAAGCTCGATCCGAACGCACCCGGGGAGACCGTGCTCGTCGCCTACCAACAACTCCAGGGGATCGAGTTCGATGAATTCAAGATCTGGTTCGTCGCGTTCCGGTCCACGGCGGAAGTGTTCTCGACGATTAACCGCCTCGCGATCCTGGCATTCGCGTTGTGCGTGAGCCTGATCGCGGCGGTCTGCGTGAAGGCGTATCGCGACGTGCACAACAACATCGTCCGTCCGGTGTCGCTGCTCAACGAGGGCGCACAGATCATTCGCCAGGGCGACTTCGACCTGAAACTCAAGATCGACACGGGCGACGAGATCGAGGAGCTCGCCCAGTCATTCAACAAAATGGCGCTCGAACTCAATCGCAACATCCACCAGCTCGAGAACTCCGAGGAAAAGTACCGCACGCTCGTCACGTCGATGCGCGACGGCATCTACCAGACGAACCTGGACGGCGAGTTCACCTTTCTCAATCCCGCGGGCGTCGCGATTCTCGGGTTCAATCACTACCAGGAAGCCGTCGGCGCCAGCCTGCGCGACATGCTGCTCGAGCCCTTCGAGCTTGACCCCTCGAGCGACGGCAGTCTCGGCATCGAGCCCGACGAGCGTTCCCGCGTGTGGATGCGGCGGCGGGACGGCCGGACGGTGTGCGTCGAGATCTCGCGCGCGCACATGCTGGACGAGGAAGGCCGCCCAATCGGCATCGAGGGCAACCTGCGCGACGTGACGCGCGGCGTGCGGCTCGAACAGGAATCCCGCGAACGCTCCGAGCGCATCGGCATCATCAACCAGATCGCGAACGCGATCAATTCCAGCCTCGAGGCCGGGCGCTTGTACGAGAGTCTGGTGATCGAGCTCCGTAAACTCGTGCCGTTCGACTACGCGTCCGTCGCGCTGCTCTCCGACACGGGCCTGACGTTCGACGGGCGGCAGCTCTGGCCCGAGGAGGCGGTTGAACCCGGCCACGCGTTCACGCTGGACGGCCGCGATTCCTACGCCGCGTGGGTCGCGCGCGAGCGACGTTGTCTCCGCATCGAGGACCTGCGCACCGCGTCGCAGTCGTTCCCCGGCCAGTTCCCGAGGATTGTCCGCAGTTGCCTGTGCGTACCGCTGTATGCGACGGGCCGCATCATCGGTACGCTGAATCTCGGCTCGCAGTTCCCCGGCACGTACTCGCCGGACCACGTTGATACACTGGAACAGATGTCCCCGCACCTCGCGGTCGCCATCCGCAACGCGCAATTGCTGCTCAACCTCCAGTTCTCGCTGGAGGAAGTCAGCCGCGCGCGCGAGACGCTGTCCCGCGTGAACGAGGAACTGAAGACGCTCGACGAAATGAAGACGAACCTCCTGTCGAACGTCTCGCACGAACTCCGCACGCCCCTCGTGTCCGTGATGGGCTATACGGATATGATCTTGAACGGCAAGGCGGGCCCGCTGAACAAGACGCAGCAGGAATTCCTCGAGATTAGCCTGCGAAACGTCGAAAAACTCGTGACGCTCATCGAGAACCTGCTTGATTTCTCGCGGCTGCACCGCGGCGACGAGCGGCTCATCTTCGACACCTTCGACCTCGTCGACTGTGCCCGCGCGAGTATCCAGGTCATGAAGCCGCTATCGGACAGCCACGGCATCGAGATCCTGCTCGACGCGCCCGATACGCCGATCCTTGTGGACGGCGACAAGGGCAAGATGGGCCAGGTGTTCAACAACCTCCTGTCGAACGCCGTGAAGTTCAATAAGCCTGAGGGCCAGATCCGCGTCAAACTCGCGCCCGGCGCGCGGGACGTCGAGGTCACCGTGACCGACACGGGCATCGGCATTCCGAAGGAGGCGCTGGACAAGGTCTTCACGCGGTTCTACCAGTACGACGCGTCCTCGACGCGCAAGTACGGCGGCACCGGCATCGGCCTCGCCATCGTGCACGACATCGTCCGCCTGCACGGCAGCACGATCACCGTGTCGAGCGAGGTCGGCGCCGGCAGTACCTTCCGCTTTGTCCTGCCGCTCGCGGCCTCGCGGAGCGGCCTCGGCGAGTCGGCGAGCGGGACGCACATTCTCGTGGAGCTGGTCAGCAACGACCGCTCGATGAGCAACCAGCTGCGTCATCTGCTCGTCTCCGAGAACATGGACCTCCTCCATTCGACCTCCGCTGAGCGCGCGATCGAGGTGCTCGAACGCCACAGCCCGGACCTTATCATGCTCGATTGCGTGGCGGACGACGCCTCGCTCGTCGCGCTGCTTGCGCATCCGGTCGCGGCCCGCGTGCCGATTCTGCTCGTGACGAATGACGACGCGATCTACGAGCGCCACCAGGGCAGCGTCGCCGGCCGCATCAAGAGCAATTTCCGCAAGAGCAGCCTGCTCAGCGCGATCCACAACGCGCTCAACCGCGGCGTCGCGTCCTTCGAGCCCATTGGTGACAAGATCCTGTGCGTGGACGATGACCCCGAGATTCTGAGTTTCATCCAGCGCTGCCTCGAGGCCGAAGGGTATGACGTGGACGTGTGCACGTCGGGGGATGCCGGACTGAAGAAGGTCGCGACGCGCGAGTACGGGCTGGTCCTGCTGGACGTCGCCATGCCCGGCATGGACGGCTGGGAGACCTGCCGCCGGATGAAGGCCGCGCCGGGCATCGAGGGCATCAAGATTTACATGGTTACCGCGAAGCCCGTGGATCGCGACCCCGGGTTGCTGCGTGAATCCGGCGCGGACGGGTTCCTGCTCAAGCCCTTCCGGCCTGAGGACCTTGTCCAGCTCGTGCGCGGACTGGAAATGCGGACCACGGCGAAGTAGGCTCGCCGCGGGGGACACTGGGAGGATGGCGATGCAGTACCGCCGGTTCGGCAAGACAGAATTCCGGATGCCCGTGATCAGTTGCGGGGGCATGCGGTACCAGCAGTCATGGAAGACCGGCGACCCGGTGTCCGACGACAACCAGCGCAATCTCGAGGCCTGCATCCGCCGCGCGGTCGAACTCGGCGTCATTCACATCGAAACCGCGCGCGGCTACGGCACGAGCGAGTACCAACTCGGCAAGATCCTGCCGAAATTTCCGCGCGAGTCGCTGCTGATACAGACGAAAGTCGGCCCGATGCCCGACGTGGCGAAGTTCAAGGCCACGTTTGAGCAAAGCATGGGCCTGCTCGGCGCTGGATACCTCGACATCTTTTCGTTCCACGGCATCAACAACGAACAGATGCTCGAGTGGACGAAGCAATGCTACGACACGGCCGCGCAATGGAAACGGGAAGGCCGGATCCGCGACATCGGGTTTTCGACGCACGGCGGCACGGACATCATCGTGAAGGCCATCGAGACCGGCCTGTTCGACCATGTCAATCTGCATTGGTACTACATTTTCCAGGACAACTGGCGCGCGATCGAGGCCGCGACCGCGCGCGACATGGGCGTGTTCATCATCAGTCCGAACGACAAGGGCGGGCTGCTGTACAAGCCAAGCCCGAAGCTCGTCGAGTTGTGCGCGCCGCTGCACCCGATGGTGTTCAACGGCCTGTTCTGCCTGTCGCACCCGCAAGTCCACACGCTCAGTTGCGGCGTCGCCCGGCCGACGGATTTCGACATTCACATGGAGACCGTCCGGCTATTGCCTCGTGCGCAGGACGTCATCCGGCCCATCGTCGAGCGGCTCGAGGACGAACTCGCGAAGGTGATGGGGGACGACTGGGCGTCGTCGTGGGAGTCGGGCCTGCCGGAATGGAACGACGTCCCCGGCGAGGTCAACGTCCGCTGGATTTTGCGCCTGCGCAATCTCGCCCTCGCGTACGACCTCGTCGAATACGGAAAAATGCGCTATAACCTGCTCGGCCAAGGGGACCACTGGTTCCCCGGCGAGAAGGCGGACAAACTCGATGCGGCGAGCCTCGCGCCGGCGCTCGCGCGGTCGCCGTTCGCCGATCGCATTCCCGGCGCGCTGGCCGAGGCGCACGAATTGCTCTCCGGCGAGAAGCGCAAGCGGTTGCAGGAAGCGTGAACGCCAAAGCGGATTGAATTAGATAGGGAGGGACCCGATGTTGAAACTCGTCCTTCGACTCACGTGTGCGCTTGCCTTCTCGGGAATTCTGTTCGGGTGCGGCGGGGAAGAGGCGCCGCCCGCCGCCGCCGCCCCAGAGGTTGCGGCTCCCGCGAAGCCGGCGCCGGCGGAAACCGCAACTGGCCTCGGCGGGCGCGTCTGGCAGGTCACGGAACTCGACGGGGCCGCGCCCAACCTTCCCGCCGATGCACGGCCGCTTACGATTCAGTTCGACACCGCTGCGAATACGGCAAACGGCTTCGCCGGCTGCAACACTTTCCGCGGCAGCTACAAGGAAGGAAACGGCGCGATCCATCTCGGCCCGTTCGCGGTCACGCGGATGGCGTGCCCCGGCACCGGCAACGTCGAGCAGCATTACCTCGGCGCGATGGCGCAAATACGCACGTACCGCGTGAGCGCGACCTCGCTCGATCTGATCGACGGCGGCGGAGCGGTGCTTGTCCGCTATGCGCCGCAGGGCTCGTAACGACGGAGTTTCACCGATGCGATTCGCCGCCACCCTCGCTGTATTTTTCGCGGTCGCCTCAAGCGCGGACGCGAAAGAATTCCTCTACGTCCACAACACGAACAGCGGGGAAGTTTCGAAGATCGCCATCCCCGAGCACGAGGTGGTGGGGGAAATCGACATCGGCTTGTACATGGACTATGTCACGAAGTCGCCGGACAACCGCACGCTCTACGTGAACCGCATCAACGGCGACCTGCCCGGCGCCCGCGCGAAAAACGTCGGCGTCAGCGGGGAACTCATCGCTGTGGACACGCGGACCGACGCCATCCAGTGGCGCATGGATCTCGATGGCATGCCGCACCACATGTGCGTGTCGAAGGACGGCAAGACCGTGTTCGTGCCGTATTACGACACTTGGTGGCTGGCCGTCGTGGACGTCGCGAAACGCGAGGTCGTCAAGAAGATCTGGATCGGGCACGGCGGGCACGGGACGAAGCTGTCGCCCGACGGCAAGCGGTTGTACGTGGGCTCGATGATGAACGACTTGTTGACTGTCATTGATACCGAAAAACTTGAAGTCGTGGATGCCTATCCGTTCCGGGACGCGGTGCGTCCGTTCACGTTCCCGGTGGACGAATCCGTCATCTACGTGCAACAGTCGTGGTTGCACGGCTTCATCGTGCTCGA
>CAYUZD010000016.1:3957-21405 GCA_964449475.1 uncultured Nitrospirales bacterium | reverse complement strand
TCGCTCGAAGAAGTCATCATGAACACCGACTCCGCCGCGGACGCCCTGCGCGCGGAGGCGCTGCCGCCCTACAACGCGTACTCCGCCGACGGCGAGGTGACGGGCGAACTTGTCTACGTGAACCGCGGCATCCCCGAGGACTACGAGGAGCTTGAACGCCGCGGCATCGACGTGAACGGCAAAATCGTCATCGCGCGGTACGGCGGGTCGTGGCGCGGCATCAAGCCGAAAGTCGCCGCGGAAAATGGCGCGATCGGCTGCATCATCTTCAATGACCCCGGCGACGACGGCTACGCGCAGGGCGCCGCCTACCCTAGCGGCGCGTTCAAACACGACTCGGCCGTCCAGCGCGGATCGGTCATGGATCTGCCTTCGCGCGCGGGTGATCCGCTCACGCCCGAACGCGGCTCGACGAAAAACGCGCGTCGGCTCAAGCGGCAGAACGCCGACACCATCATGAAGATCCCCGTGTTGCCTATCTCGTCGCTCGACGCCGAGCCGCTCCTGCGCACGCTCGACGGACCCGTCGCGCCGGACAGTTGGCGCGGCGCATTGCCGGTCACGTATCGCCTAGGCGGAGGCGGCGGCACCGTCGTGCGGCTGAAGGTCGCGTTCAACTGGGACATAGTCCCGATTCACAACGTCATCGCGCGCATGCCGGGCAGTGAGCGCCCCGATCAGTGGATCATCCGCGGCAACCACCACGACGCGTGGGTCATCGGCGCGCGCGATCCGATGAGCGGCCTCGTGCCCATGCTCGAACAGGCGCGCGCCTACGCCGAACTCGCGAAGACCGGCTGGCGGCCCAAGCGCACGCTCGTATTCTGCGCGTGGGACGGCGAGGAACCCGGATTGCTCGGCTCGACCGAATGGGCCGAGCACCACGCGAAGGACCTGCGCGAACACGCCGTCGCCTACATCAACACCGACGGCAGCTCGACCGGATTCCTGACCATCTCCGGCTCCCACGCACTCGAGACCGTCGCCGCCGACGTCGCCACGCGCGTGAACGACCCCGTCACGGGCGTGAGCGTCTCCGAGCGTCGGCGCAGCGCCATACTCGTGGACGGTTCCGCCGAGGACAAGAAGGCCGCCGAAGCCTCGCCCAATCTCAGCATGGGCGCGCTCGGCTCCGGCTCGGACTACACGCCGTTTCTACAACATCTCGGCATCAGCTCGTGCGACATCCGCTTCGTCGGCCACGGCGAAGGCGGCGAATACCACACCTGCTTCGACACCTTCGATCATTTCACGGCGTTCGTCGATCCCACTTTCGCGTATCAGGTCGCGCTCGCGAATGTCGTCGGACGGTTCACACTGCGGCTGCTCGACGCCGATGTCGTGCCGTTCGACTTTCAACGCACCGCCGCCACGTTCTCCAGATACATTGACGAGGTCGTGAAGCTCGCCGACACCCTGCGCACGGACACGGAGACCTTCAACAAACTCGTCGCCGAGAACCGCTTCGCGCTCGCCGCCGACCCCGGCGTGCCGTTCATCGCCCCCGCACCGAAGGACAACGTCCCGCACCTCAACTTCGCGCCGCTGCAGAATGCAGTCGAACGTCTCACCGCGTCCGCGGAGTCATGCGCGAAGTCGCTCAAGCCAGTCCTCGACGGCGAGATGACCCTCAGTCCCGGGGCCGCGGCCGCGCTCGACCGCGCGTTGTTCCTCGCCGAACGCGAACTCCTCGCCAAGGACGGCCTGCCCCGCCGCCCGTGGTACAAGCACCTCGTGTACGCCCCGGGGTATTACACCGGTTACGGCGTCAAGACCTTGCCCGGCGTCCGTGAAGGCATCGAGGAACGTCACTGGGATGAAGCGCAGGAACAGGTCGACCTCGCCGCCGATGCGCTCGTTCGGCTTGCGGACGCGATCGATGCGGCCACTTCGAGAATCGTGGCAAAGTAATCGGATCGCCCGCGCTACCGCCGCAGCAGGAGTCCGCCCGCTAACAAGATCGCCTGTGTCAGGATGATCGCGGGCCCACTTGGCAGATCCGCGTAGTACGACGCGGCCAGACCCGCTACGAGCGTCGCCGCGGATATGGCGAGCGACAGCAGCGTCATTCCGCCAAAGGTCCGCGCGAAGATCCGCGCGCACGCAGCCGGCATCACCAGAAACGCCGCGATCAGCACGATGCCCACCAGCTTGATCGCAGCCACCGTCGCCACCGCAATCGCCACGGCCAGAATATAGTCGTCCCGCGACACCGGCAACCGGTCCGCGCGCGCCAGGCTCGGGTCGAACGTCGCATATGCCCACCGCCCCCAGAGCGGCAGTGTTGCGGCGACGCCCATCAACACGACGCCCGCCGTCCAGAGGTCCGCGTGCCCGACCGACATGAGCGACCCGAACAGGTACGCGAACGCATCGGCGGTGTACGTCGTCTTCATCGACAGGAAGATGATCCCGAGCGCCATCGAAATGGAAAAGAAGATCCCGATCGTCGTGTCGGACGCGAGGCCCGCGCGGTCCCGCAGCCACACGATCCCCAGCGCGACCGCCGCCGTGAACGGCATCGCCACCCACAGCGGAGGCAGGTTCAGCAGCAACCCGAGTGCAACGCCGCCGAATGCCGCGTGCGCGAGTCCGCTGCCCATAAACGCCAGCCGGCGCTGCACGACAAACGGCCCGAAATAGCCCGCAATGATGCTCACCAGCAGTCCCGCAATCAGCGCGCGCTGCATGAACGGCGGCGTGAACGCGTCAAGCATGCGTGCCGTCTCCGTGGGTCGCGTGAACGTGTCCCGCGTGGCCGAACAATCTCAGCAACCGTTCGGGGGTCGCCACCTCGGCCGCGGGGCCGAACGCGACTAGCCCGCGATCCACGAGCAGCGCATGCGTCGCGTGGGTCCGCGCGCCTTCCCAGTCGTGCGTCACCATCAACACCGTCGCCTGTGTCGCCCTCTGGTAATCCTCCAGCAAGTGGTACATCCCCGCCTCGCCCGCAACGTCCATGCCCGCGCCCGGCTCGTCCAGCATCAACAGTTTGGGACGGTTCACGAGACTCCGCGCGAGATATACGCGCTGAAGTTGCCCACCGGACAACGCCGATATTGGCCTGTCCGCGACATCGGCCACGCCCGTCTGCGCGAGCGCCGCGAGCGCACGCTCGCGTTCTTCCCGGCGGACTCGCCACGGCCACGATTGCCGGATGCCCGATACCACCAGCTCGAAAGCGACCGCCGGGAACGCGCGATCGAGTGTCTTGAGCTGCGGCAAATATCCGATCGCGCTGGCCGGCGCGGCCTGCGGCGCGTGCCCAAAAAGGCGGACCGTGCCCGTCGTCGGCGCCAGCACACCCAGCAGCGCGTTGAGCAGCGTGCTCTTACCCGACCCGTTCGGGCCGATGACCGCGACGTAGCTGCCCGCCGCGATCGCGAGATCCAGCGTATTGAGCGCAAGGTAGTCGCCAAACCGGACCGACAAACCCCGCGCTTCGACCGCGATCGCGCTCATTTCAACGTGTCTGCCAACGTGCGCGCGTTGTAGCGCAACAATTCAGCGTACGTCATTCGCCCCGGTAGTCCGCCGACGGGATCCAACTCCACAATCCTTGCCCCCGTCATCTCGGCCAACGCGCGCACCGGCGCCGGCGGCAGTTGCGGCTCAGTGACGACGACGCGCGCGCCTTCCGTCTTCATCGTTTCGGCAAGCCGCTGCAAATCCCGCGGTGTCGGCTCCTGTCCCGGCGACTCCTCGATCGCGCCGACCGATCGAAATCCGTATCGCGCTAGGAAATACGCCATCGACGGATGATGTTGCACGATGGCCGCGCCACGCACGGGTTCAAGTAACGCTGCAATCTCATGATCCAACGCGTCGAGTCCCGCGCCGAACGTCTCCGCGTTCCGGAGATACGTCTCCTGGTGCGACGGGTCCAGTTCGGCCATGCGCGATACAAGCGGATCGATCAACGCGCGCACAACCGTTGGATCCAACCAGAAGTGTGGATCGACAATGCGCTCGTCGCCGCCCGTATAGAACCGGACGCGATCGGCGGGGATGAGGGACATCACCTCCGTGCGGTTCGGCGCTTCCAGCGCCCCCGCCCACGCGTCGAGGGTCTCTCCCACATAGAACAGGCTCAGTGAGTCCGAAGCATCGCGCGCGTCTGACGGCGCAAGCTCGTGGGTATGCGGCGACGCGCCCGGGGCAAGCAGCGTCGTCACACCCGCCCCGCCGCCCGCCAGCGGAGCAACGATCATCGCCAGCGGCGGCACCGTCACGCAGAACGCAGGCTCGCCGCGCCCCGGTTTGCCGCACCCCGCAGCCGCGCCCGCCGCGATACAGATCGCCGCGCAGGTTCGAGTAGATAAGTTGACGCGTATCAAGGGATTTCCTATTGTCGCGGAGTCCGTACCGTGACCGATAACCAAATGATAACTGATTCTCAATAAAAAGGAAATGCCCAGTTAAGTAGGCCGTATGGAACGAGATACCCCCCAACGACGCGCGATTCGACGCGCCTTTCGCGACACCGGCCGCCCCATGAGTCCCCAGGAATTGCTCGATGCCGCCCGTGGCGACGTGCCCCGCATGGGATTGGCGACCGTGTACCGGACCGTCCGTGCGCTCGAAGACGAAGGCTGGATCGTCCCCGTCGAACTGCCCGGCGAACCGCAGCGCTACGAACGCGCCGGCAAGGATCACCACCACCATTTCAACTGCACGCGCTGCCGCCGCACATTCGAACTGGAAGGCTGCCCGACCGGCTTCGAAACCATGGTCCCCGAAGGCTTCCGCATGGACACCCACGAGGTCTTCCTGTTCGGCCTGTGCGACGAATGTAACGCATCGGCGATCTGAACCGGCGCTCGACTCTCTCCACCGGGGAAATTTTTTAACACGCTGGCGTGTCGATTAGAGTAATCCGTTTCGTCACGTACCCGGGAACCTGAATCAGATGTTCACCCGAAGTTTCAATCTCTTCCGGTTGTTCGGCTTCCAGATTAAGGCTGACCTCACCTGGATCGTGCTCGCCGTCCTCATTACGTGGTCGCTCGCGACCGGGTTCTTCCCGGTCCAGTTGCCTGGACTCAAGACCTACGTGTATTGGGCGCTCGCCGTCGAGGGCGCGATCGGTCTTTTCCTCTCGATTATCCTGCACGAGTGCGGCCACGCGCTCGTTGCGCGCCGTTACGGCATCCCCATCAAGGAAATCACGCTCTTCATTTTCGGCGGCGTCGCCAACATGGAAGAGGAACCCGATAAGCCGCGTCACGAGTTCCTCATGGCGGTCGCCGGCCCGCTCACCAGCGCCGCGCTCGCCGTCTTCTTCATTCTGTGCGACGTGCTGGTGCGCCGCATCGCGCCGGAAGCGCCCGTGCTCGCCGTCTTCGGTTACCTCTCCTGGCTCAATGGCCTGCTCGGCGCGTTCAACATGATCCCCGCGTTCCCGCTCGACGGTGGCCGCGTCCTCCGCGCCTTGCTCTGGATGTGGAAGAAGGACCTGCGCTTCGCCACGCGCATCGCCGCCGGCCTGGGCTCACTCTTCGGCCTGGGCCTCATCCTGCTCGGCGTCTTCATGTTCATGAACGGCGCGGCGCTTCAAGGCGTCTGGTTCGGCATGATCGGCCTGTTCGTGCGAAACGCAAGCGCGATGTCGTACCGCCAGATGGTCTTGCGCCGCGCGCTCGAGGGCGAACCCGTCAGCCGCTTCATGAAGACCGATGTCGTCTCCGTCCAACCCAACCTCACGCTGCGCGAATTCGTCGAGAACGTCGTCTACGTTTATCATCACAAACTCTACCCCGTTATGTTCGGCAGCCAGTTGCGCGGGTGCGTCACCACGCGGAACGTCAAGGCGGTCCCGGTCGACCGCTGGTCCGAGACTTCGGTGGGAGAAATCGCCGAGCCGTGTTCGGACAAGAACTGCGTTCCGCCGGACATGGACTCCATGAAGGCACTCGGGCTGATGAACCGCACCGGCCGCGGCAGGCTCCTCGTCGTCGAAAGCGGCCAGTTGCTCGGCGTGGTTTCGCTCAAGGACCTGATGGACTTCCTCAGCCTCAAACTCGATCTCGAAGTGAACTCAAAATAGCGCCGAATCAGCAGAATGCCGGCAAACGCTGAGCAGAAGTGTCACGCGCGCGGCGTCAATGACCGGCACCCGGATGAGCTAACTTGCGCTGTAACTAGACCGGCATCAAGAATCTAGGCGTCGAATGGGATTGATTCTCCGGGCTTGGCACACGCTGTGCTTTTGACGGGCAAAGATCATCGCAATCGCGGACATGGGAGGGACCGGCCATGGCGCCACGCAGAACCATTGACTTCCTGCACTGGGCCCGCGACTACCACCGCCGGCTGCGTGATTTCTACTCCAACCGCGAACGAGAGGCCGCGCGGCCCGAAGCACGCGCCCTGCTCGAATACATGGCGCAGCATCAGGACATCCTTGCGCGCATCATCGACGAATACGAAAAGGACGCGCCCAAGCGCGTGCTTGACGCCTGGTTCAAGGTCTCGCCCGACCCGAAGGCGTTCAAGGACCCCGAATCTGCGGGCTTTCGCGCCGACATGACCGCGAACGAGGTCGTCGGGCTCGCGCTCGAACTCGACAAGAACCTTCGCGACATGTATCGCGTGCTCATCCGTGGCGCCACATCGGCTGAACTGCGCGACATGCTTGCCAACCTGCTCGAAGATGAAGAGCGCGAAGAAATTCGCCTGCTCCGAAGCCAGGCCTCCGGCTGAACGACAGCCCGGCCGCGTGGTTTGGCCGGGTCGCGCGCGATTCGTTAAAGTTAGCCCGTGCACGACACTCTCCACCGAGATCCGTCATCCCAGTTCGATTCCGAGCTCGCCGGAGCGGGCTCATTTCTCGTCGTCCGCCTGGGCGCCATCGGCGACGTCTTGCGCGTGTGCCCGGCGGTCCGCCGTTTACGCCGCGACCGCCCGGACGCGCGGATCGGCTGGGCCGTCGAGCACCGGGCCCATCCGCTGCTCGAATCCAACCCGGACGTAGATCGGTTGCATGTACTCGATCGGCGGTTGGTCCGGCGCGGTGGCTTGAGCACGCTCGCCGAGTGGCGGCGGTTCGTTTCAGAAATCCGGTCGGAGCGCTACGACGTCGCGCTCGATTTCCACGGCCGGTTCAAGAGCGGCATCGTCACCCGCGCATCCGGCGCGCGATGGCGGCTCGGATATCCCGCGGACCAATCCACCGAGTACAACCACCTCTTCACCAACCGGCACGTCGTTCTCGATGATCCGCTCGAGAACCGCGTTCAGCGCTTCCTCCACCTGCTCGCGCCGTTGGGCATCGACACCGAACCCGACATCGACGACCTCGGCGTCTCCTCGACTCCCGACTGCGCCCGCTTCGCCGCCGAGTGGTATGGGCACGCCGGCGCGCCCGACATCGCCGCCTATCCCGGCACCAGCGCGAACCAGGCCGCGTACCATCGCTGGCCCGCCGAAAAGTGGACCGCGCTACTGCGCGAACTCGGCCGCAGGCGCATCCGCTCGGTCGTGTTCTGGGGTCCGGACGACGAGCCGTTTGCGCGGGAGATCTGCGCCGGAGCCGGGGATTCGTGTACACTCGCGCCGCGATCAACCTTGCCCGAAATGATGGCGATGCTCGGCCGCTTTCGCGCGTTCATCGGTGCCAACACCGCCGCTCTGCACATGGCGTGGATGCAGCACGTGCCGTCCGCGTTCTTCTCCGGGCCGGCCCAGCCGCGGACCGACGCGCCGCTGCCGCCGATTCCGTGCCGCGTACTGCGCGCCGGGGATCGCGTGCGCGCGGGCGTCAGCAAGCGGCGGCAGGCCGACGTCGTCGCGGCGGTGACGGTCGAGGAAGCCCTGGCCGCCGTGAACGGCCTGTTGGAGGAAGTGTGGAAGCGGGACGCGCGCTGAATCTCGACGCGGTGGCCTCCGCGATCGTTGTCGCCGCCCACGATCGCGCACTCGCGGAGTGGTATGCCGCCCCGCCCGCCTCCGTCGAGCCGGGGGATTCGCTCGCGTCGCTCGTCGCGGCCCAGCATTTTTGCAATTTCTCGCTCTGGAACCATGAAGACGAGGCGCGCCGTCGCGACGTGCCCGACAGCGCAATCGCCGCCACCAAACGCGCCATCGATGCGTGGAACCAGAAGCGCAACGACCTCATCGAGCGCATCGACGAACGCATCCTTGGCGCACTGGCCGATGTCGATACGGGCCGTGCCGCCCTCCACTCCGAAACCGCCGGCATGATGATCGACCGGCTTTCCATCCTCTCGCTCAAGATTCTGCACATGGGCCGGTACGCCGCCGCCGCTGACCCGAAGCTCGCCGACGAATGCAGATCAAAACAATCCCGCCTACGCGCGCAACGAGCCGATCTCGCCGCGTGTCTCGATGCGCTCGTCGCCGAGTTCCGCGCGGGCACCCGCTGTTTCCGTACCTACCGGCAATACAAGGCCTACAACGACGCACGGCTCAATCCAGCGCTGCGCAAGTCCGGGGCCTAACGTCATGCAGCGCGCCGTACTCCTCTGGCAATGCCCCGACCGGCCCGGAATCATCGCGCGCCTGTCCGCACTCCTCTTCGAGCACAGCGGCAACATACTCAGCTCCGACCAGTACACGACCGACGCCGCGAACGGCCGGTTCTTCATCCGCATCGAGTTCGTGTTCAACGAGGAACGCTACACCCGCGCGCATCTCCAGGACGCGCTCGCCCGCGCCGCAGCCGGCCTTGCCGCCGATTGGACGCTGCATTACGAGGGGACAGTCCTCCGCATGGCGATCGCCGTCTCGCGGTTCGACCATTGCCTCGTCGATCTGCTCTACCGCGTCCGCAGCGGCGAGCTCCGCGTCGATGTACCGCTCGTCGTCAGCAACCACGAGACCGTGCGTGAGACCGTCGAGGCGCACGGCATCCCGTTTCATCACCTGCCGGTCACGGAACACACGCGCGGCGATCAGGAAACGAAATTGCTCGGTCTCCTGCGCGACTCCTGCGACGTTCTAGTCCTCGCGCGGTACATGCAAATCCTGTCCGGCGGGTTTCTCGCGAACTTCGGCCGCGACGTCATCAACATCCACCACAGCTTCCTGCCCTCGTTCAAGGGTGCCGATCCCTACCGGCAGGCGCACGACCGCGGCGTCAAAATCATCGGCGCGACCGCCCACTTCGCGACCACCGACCTCGACGAAGGCCCCATCATCGAGCAGGTCGTCGGGCCGGTTAGCCACAAGGACACCGTCGAAGACCTCCGCCAAATCGGACGCGATCTCGAAAAGGCCGCCCTCGCCAACGCCATCCGCCTCTACGTCCAGCACCGCGTGATTCGCTTTCAGAACAAGACTATAATCCTCGGCTAATTGTCCGGGACTTCCATATGGGCGACACGCCCCATCCGTTCTACAAAAAGTTCGGCCTGTTCGCCGGTCCATTCGTCTTTGCGCTCGTGCTCGCCCTCCCCACGCCGGAGGGACTGACGCCCGAAGGCAAGAGAGCCGCCGCCGTTACCGCGCTCATGGCGGTCTGGTGGATCACCGAGGCCCTGCCGCTCGCCGCCACCGCGCTCCTCCCCATCGCGTTGTTTCCCACCATGGGCATCCTCGCCGGAACCGAGGTCACGCGCGCATACGGCGACTCGAACATCTATCTCTTCGCGGGCGGCTTCTTTATCGCCATGGCGATGCAGAAATGGAACCTGCACGAGCGCATCGCGCTCAACATCGTCCTCCGCACCGGCACGGACCCGAGCCGCCTCGTGCTCGGTTTCCTGATCGGTACGGCGTTTATGTCCATGTGGATGTCCAACACCGCGACCGCGCTCATGATGATGCCGATCGCGATGGCCATCATCGGCCAGATGCAACAGCGCGGCTACTCCGGCGCGGCGAACTTCGCCACCGCGCTCCTGCTCAGCATCGCGTACGGCGCGGCCTTCGGCGGAATGGCCACCCTCGTCGGCACGCCGCCCAACGGCGTCCTCCTCACGCAATACCGCACGCTGTACCCCGACGCACCCCAAATCGGGTTCCTCCAGTGGATGATGATCGGCGTCCCCGTGGCGGCGCTCTTCATCCCCTTGACCTGGTTCCTGCTCACACGCGTTCTCTTCAATTTCCGTGCCATCGAGTTTCCCGAAGCGCGCGAACAAATCGCCGGCCGGCTGCGCGAGTTGGGCCGCATGAATCGCGGCGAACGAGTCGTTCTCGCGGTGTGGTCGATCACGGCCCTCCTGTGGATCTTCAGCGACCCGATCGATCTTGGCTCCGTAAAGATCCCCGGATGGACCACGCTCTTCGCGGATCCCAAGTTCCTCAATCACGGCACCGTCGCCATCGCCGCCACGATCGTCCTCTTCCTCACCCCAATCGACTGGCGCCGCGGCGAGTACGTGCTCGACTGGGAATGGGCCAGGCGAATCCCGTGGGACGTCCTGATTCTGTTCGGCGGCGGCATCGCGATGGCCGACGCGTTTCGCTCGACCGGATTGACGCTCTGGCTCGGTGAAAAACTCACGCTCCTGGATGGCACGTCTCCCCTCCTGATGGTCATCGTCGTATGCACGCTGCTCACCTTCCTCACCGAAATCACGTCGAACACCGCCACCGCGACCATTCTCCTGCCCATCCTCGGCGGACCCGCTGCGCAGGCCCTCGGCGTGCATCCGCTGCTCCTCATGTTGCCCGCCGCGTTGAGTGTCTCATGTTCGTTTATGTTGCCCGTCGCCACACCGCCCAACGCGATCGTCTTTGCCGGCGGGCATGTCACCGTCCCGCAGATGGCACGGGCCGGCTTCCTCCTCAATCTCGTCGGTATCGTCCTGATCACGACGGTCGTCTACACAATCGGCCTCCAAGTGTTTGATATTTCTCTCGACGCCCTGCCGGTATGGGCCACGCCCCCGGCCACGCCCTGAAGCCCGAAGAAACAGGTGATCGCTCCGCTCGTCGCCGTTATAATCCGGCTGCACGGAGGGCGAGATGACGGGAGCGGACCACCCCCTGTACAAAAAGTTTGGTTTGGTCGCGGGCCCGCTCGTTTTCGCGGCCATTCTCGCTGCGCCCACACCCGAAGGCATGACGCCCGAAGGCCAACGGACCGCCGCCGTCACCGCGCTCATGGCCGTCTGGTGGATCACCGAGGCCCTGCCGCTCGCCGCCACCGCGCTCGTCCCCATCGCGCTGTATCCGCCGCTCGGAATACTCTCGGGCACCGTCGTCACGCGCTCCTACGGCGACTCGAACATCTTCCTGTTCGCCGGCGGGTTCTTCATCGCGATGGCGATGCAGAAATGGAACCTCCACGAGCGCGTCGCGCTCAACATCGTGTTTCGCACCGGCACCAACCCCAGCCGCCTCGTCCTCGGGTTCATGCTCGGCACCGCGTTCATGTCGATGTGGATCTCGAACACCGCTACCGCGCTCATGATGCTGCCGATTGCCACCGCCGTCATCGCGCAGATGCAGCAACAGCGTTACCCCGGCGCGGACCGGTTCGCCACCGCGCTCCTCCTCAGCATCGCCTACGCCGCCAGCATCGGCGGCATCGCCACGCTCATCGGCACGCCGCCCAACGGTGTGCTTCTTACACAATACGCCCGGCTCTTCCCCGATGCGCCGTCCATCAGCTTCTTCCAGTGGATGCTGCTCGGCGTGCCGCTCGCCGCACTGATGCTGCCCACTGTCTGGCTACTCCTCACTCGCGTCCTGTTCAACTTCCGCGTGGTCTCCTTCCCCGCCGCGCGTGAAGAGATCCAAAACCGGATCGAGGCCCTGGGCCCGATGAATCGCGGCGAGCGCATTGTCTCCGTGATCTGGGGGCTGACCGCGTTCGCGTGGATCTTCATGGAAGACATCAAGCTCGGCGCGTTCACCGTCCCCGGATGGTCGCGCGTGTTGCCCGACCCCGCCCTCGCAAACCACGGGACCGTCGCGATCGCCGCGGCCATCGTTCTCTTTCTGATTCCGGTCGATCCGACGCGCGGCGAGTTCGCGCTCGACTGGGAATGGGCTAAGCGCATCCCGTGGGACGTTCTGCTCCTCTTCGGCGGCGGCATCGCCATGGCCGACGCTTTCCGTTCCACCGGTCTCGTGGAATGGCTCGGCGAACGGCTCGCGTTGCTCGAAGGCGTCCCGCCCCTCGTCGTCATTCTCGCGATCGCCACGCTGCTCACCTTCCTCACCGAGGTCACGTCGAACACCGCCACCGCCTCAATCATGCTCCCCATCCTCGGCGGCGCCGCCGCGCCCGCGCTCGGTGTCCACCCGCTACTGCTGATGATCCCCGCCACCCTCAGCGTCTCGTGCGCGTTCATGCTCCCCGTCGCGACGCCGCCAAACGCGATCGTCTTCGGAGGCGGCCATGTCACGGTCCCGCAGATGGCGCGCGCCGGGTTATTACTTAACATCGCAGGGATCGTATTCATAACAACGCTGACGTATCTCATCGCCGTGCCGGTCTTCGAGATTACACTAGACTCCACACCAGATTGGGCTACGCCGGTTCAGGTTACTCCATAGCTTGTATACACGCCGGACGGTACCGAGCGTTGAGTTTTATGCTGACAACCAACGCTAAATTTGATATTATCGTCGCCGTTGGCTGTCGTACTTGTTTCCGGCCGGGTGGGGACTGGCAGGGCCGGAGCGACCGCATTGGTGTTGGATGCGGGGGGTCGTGGAGCATGCAGTATGTTGCTCAACGCCGCCCTGCTGGCGTTGCTCGGATTGGCTGTACACCGCACCTGGATTCTCAGCCAGTTCATGCGCGACGGCGCCAAATCCGGTCAGATTTTCTTTCTGTTGATGGTCACCGGCCTATGCCTCATCACCAACGTCATCGCCCCGTTCATCGTCGCCGGACTCATCGTCACTGCGCTCGAGGTGCGTTCGCTCTTCGCGCAAGCCTGACCGCGGAGTCCATGGCGTGACCACCGCCGCTCCACGCAAGCGCGCCTCCCTCTTCACGCTCGGTTGCCGCCTGAATCAGGCCGAGACCGCCATCCTCCGCGAACGGCTCGCGGCGGGCGGATACGACATCGTCCCGTTCGGCGAGCCCGCCGACCTCACCATCGTCAACACGTGTACGGTAACAGCCGGCGCGGACGCGAAATCGCGCAAGGTCCTGCGCGGATTTATCCGCGACAATCCGGCCGCGTACATCGCCGCGGTCGGTTGTTATGCGCAAATCGGACACGAGAGCCTCGCCCGGATTCCCGGCATTGACCTGATCGTCGGCACGGAAGAAAAGTTAAACATACTCGACTATGCGCGATACGGCAAGAATCCGGCGCCGCTAATCATTCGAGAAGCCGTACAGCGCAGTGATTTCTCCATCGACACCGTAGCGGGGCATTTCACCGGCCATCGCGCAAACCTGAAGATTCAGGACGGCTGCGATTTCATGTGCTCGTTCTGCGTGATCCCGTTCGCCCGCGGCCGCGCGCGCAGCCGCGAGTTCCAAAACCTGCTCGACGAGGCACGCGCGCTCGTTGATCGCGGCGCGCCCGAGCTCGTCCTCACCGGCGTCAACGTGGGCACCTACGCCCAGGGCGGCCGGGACCTGCTGAATGTCCTGGACGCGCTGAACGAAATCGAAGGACTCCGGCGCATCCGCATCAGCTCGATCGAACCCACGACTGTGCCAGACGGACTCTTCGATCGGATGAACGACCCCGAACACGCGCTCGTCCCCTACCTCCACCTGCCAATCCAGTCCGGAAGCGACCGTATCCTCGCGCAGATGCGCCGCCGCTACTCGCGCGCGAACCTGACGTCTTTTCTGGATCGCGCCGTCGAGCGCGTCGCCGGTCTCTGCATCGGTACGGACGTTCTCGTCGGCTTTCCTGGCGAGTCCGTCGCCGACTTCGAGGAAACGTGCTCGCTCGTCGAACACGGCCCCTTCGCCTACGCCCACGTATTCAAGTATTCCGAGCGCCCGGGCACGGCCTCGGTCCGCCTGCCAGACAAGGTGAACGGGCGCGAAGCGGACCGCCGAGCCGCGCGAATCCGCTGGATAGCCGCACGAAACCAGCGCGCGTTTCACGCCCGTTTTGCCGGCGAGACGCTGCCCGTTCTCTTCGAACACGAGGAAAACGGCCTCTGGTTCGGCTACACCGGGAATTACATCCGGGTCGCCGTCCGTTCAAATGATATACTCGAAAACGAACTGCGGGACGTGGTCCTGGGCGAATCGTGCGGCGATTTCGTGACCGGCACACTCCACGCAGGCAAAGCGATCGAGGTAGGTGCATGACTGATGCAAACGGCAATGGTGCGGCGGCAATGGATCCTGCGGTCGCCGAAGCCAAAGAGGACGCGCTGAGGGAGATTCTGCGCGGCTATGCCTCACTCGCCGTCGCGTATTCCGGCGGCGTCGATTCCGCCTATCTCAGCGACGTCGCGCACGAAGTCCTCGGCCCCCGCAGCCAGATGGTCCTCGCCGATTCCCCGAGTTTGCCGCGTTCCGAGTTTGCCGAAGCCACCCAGCTCGCCGCCGATCGCGGCTGGAACCTCGCCGTCATCTCGACGCACGAGTTCGACAATGAGCAATACCTCAAAAACGACGGCCGCCGTTGTTATTTCTGCAAGTCCGAACTCTTTCGCCGCATGAAGGAGTATTCGGACGCGAAGCAGGTCAAGATCCTCGCATACGGCGCGATGGCCGACGATGCATTCGATCCCACCCGGCTCGGCGCGCTCGCCGCGACCGAGCACAAAATCGTCGCGCCGCTCCAGCTTGCTAAACTCGGCAAAGCGGAAATCCGCCATCTCAGCCGCCGCCGCGGCCTCCCCACGTCGGACAAGGCCTCCTTCGCGTGTCTCTCGTCGCGTTTTCCGAAGGGCACGCGCGTCACGCTCGAGGACATCCGCAAGGTCGAGGCCGCCGAGGAAGCGCTTCGACGGCAGGGCTTCTATCAGTTCCGCGCGCGGCACCACGGCGACATCTGCCGCATCGAAATCGGCATGGACGATCTCGTAAAACTAATGGATTCCGCCGTCCGCGACGCCGTCGTCAGCCAGATTCAGGCCGCCGGTTACCTGCACGTCACGCTCGATCTCGCCGGATACCGCGACGCCAACATGGTCATGACGGCGCCCGCGAAGGGGTGATGCAACTCTAGGAAAGCTGTCCTGTGACCGGATCGTAGCTCCAGTCGCCGCCCGGGATCGGGTACTCGACCAGCTTATCGCCCAGCCACTCCTCGCACTCGCCGAGCGTCGCCGGTTTCCGCCCGAGTTCATCCGCCTTTAACCGCAATCGCGTGTTCGCCAACATCAGCATGCGCTCCAGCTTGTCCTCGCGCACGCGCATGCTGATCACCGTCCCGTCGCCATCGATCCGGAACTCACCGTAGATCGTCTTGTCGGGCAACTCGCCGATCCAGCCGAGACGAACGAATTCGTCAAGACTCGCCGGGCCGTGCCCGTGCTCCGCGCGATACCGGTCGCTCAGTTGTTGCAGCGCCCTCTCGGTGTCGCCCGCGACCAACACGCTCAGGTTCTTCTGCGCCACTTCGCGCACAAACGGGTCCTTCGCGGTCCGAATCACTTCCTCCCAGATCACGCGCGACTGCCCCGCGAGGTTCTCACGTTCCTGAATCTGCCGCGCCCAGTTGAGATACAACTGCGGGTGCTGGTGCCGCTCCGCCACCATGCGCAGGTAGTACGGCGCTACCGCAATCGCCTCCGGCTCCTCGCGCCGGTTCAGCGTGTACACCTTCACGATCTCATGCGGCAACTTCCACGAGCCCGGGTTCCGCACGAACCCTTCCTTCAGGTAATCGAGCGCGCGGTCGTCCCGGCCGATCGCGGACAGGAACATCCCGCCGTTCACATACGCGCCCTCGAAATACGGGTCGAGCTCGGTCGTCGCGCTCAACATGTGGTCGAGCCACTGAAACTTCCGCTCGGGACTGTGGAACTCGCCCACCGTGTACTGGATGGTCTCGATCCACAACAGGTCCGCCACGATGTTGCTCATGCCCGCCGTTAGATGTTTCAGGATCGCCTTGCTCGGGATATACAACAACTCGTCGCCCACGGCCGCGCGCCGCATTTCGTCGATCCGTTGCTGCGCAATGAACGCGAACGTGAACATGCCCGCCACCACCGCCGCTGCGACTAGGAATCTGCGCGCCATGGCCCGTCCTCAGACGTCCTTTTCCTGGAACGCCATCGCCGCGAGGTAGAGCAGGATGCACGTGAACGCCAACCCGTACCCGATCGTCCACACCACGTACGTGTGCGGCACGCTGACGCCGTTTGCGTATTCGCGCCAGACGTCGAAGTTGCTCAGGTTCGGCACGAGGTAGTACGCCGCCTCGATCAACGCTTTCACGCGCGTCCCGTCGAAGTGCCCCGGCAGATCGACCATGATGCCCGTGGCGTGGCCGAAGAAGTACGCCGTCAATACCACGATCGCGCCCAGGATCGGCGACGTAATGGTCGACAGCAGCACCGACAGTCCCGTCACCAACAGGAGTTTGCAATAGATCAACAGCACCGCCTCGGCGTACGCGAGCGTGACCGATCCGCCCAGCGCGGCGATGTACACGCCCGCGCCCACGCCCATCGCCAGCGTGACCGTCCCGATCAGCATCGCGAGCCCGAGATACTTGCCCAGCACGAACTCGTACCGCCAGATTGGCTGGCTCAGGATCGTGTAGATCGTGCGCTTGTCGATTTCCTTGTAGACCAGGTTCGTCCCCACGAAGATCGCGATCAGCGCGCCGAACACCGAGATCGCCGCCAGCGATATGTCCGCGATAATCTTCACGTCGTCCCCGAGGCTGATGTATCCCAGCGCCTTCGAGGCGACGATCGTCGCGCCCGCGAAGAACAGCAGCACATACAGAATCCGGTCTCGCACCGCCTCGCGGTATGTGTTCAGCGCGATCGTCAGCGTCCTCATGCCCCGACCTCCACTTCCACCTGCTCCCGAACGAAGTAGTCCTCGAGACTCTCGCGCAACGGCGCGAACTCGAGCAGCGTGCCCCCGCTCACCTGGATTTCGCGCGCGGCATCGTTCGCCTTGTCCAGGTCAGAGAACGAAAAATGGTGTCCCGTCTCCGAGTGCCGCGAGCGGTACGCCTTCGACACCAGCGCACTCACGACGTGATCCGGGATCCCGCGCGCAACGACCTCGACCAGGTGCACGCGCGTTGCCAGCAAATCGTCCATCACCCCCTGGCGGTGCAGCTTGCCATTCATCAGCATGCCGACGCGATCGGAAATCAGTTCGACGTCGCTCAACACGTGCGAGCTGAAAAAGATCGTCTTCTTCTGGTCTCGCAGCGTGACGATTAGGTCGCGAATCCGGCGGCGGCCCATCGGGTCTAGGCCCGACATCGGCTCGTCCAGGATCAACACGGGCGGATTGCCCACCAGCGCCACCGCGAACCCTAGCCGCTGGCGCATCCCCTTCGAAAATCCGCGCACGCGCTGGTTCGCGATCTCGCGCAGGTCGAGTTGCTCCGACAGCCGGTCCCACTCGCG
>CAYUZD010000016.1:1449-3857 GCA_964449475.1 uncultured Nitrospirales bacterium | reverse complement strand
GCGATAGACCTTGACCAGATCGGTCGTCTCAATCGCGTATTGCTTCGTTCCCACCGTTCGTCTCCCAGAATTCGCAGTTTGCTTAGTTCGTCCAACCGGCGAATACGGGATCAGGAGTGCCGCGCAGAGCTCTCCCCACGGCCTCAGACTCCTTCCCCCACGGGACTGTACCATATAATTTGGCCGGGCAAATTGATTCACCCCCGGTCCGGCGTTACCATACCGGCTTCCAAGCCGTACGGATTTACGTTTGACGCGTGGGGGCCCGTGCCGGCGAATTTCAACATCGCGAGTCCGACACCATGAGTGCTTTTGGCAAGACCATACCCAAGGAAGCAATCTGCATCTTCCCTACCGGTGCGTCCAAGCGGGACGCGCTCGAGTTGATGATGCAGGCGATCGAACGGACCGGGAACGTCAAGGACCACGAGGCGTTTCGCCGGGCCCTGTTCGAGCGCGAGTCCATCCGCAGCACCGGCTTCAAAGGCATCGCCATCCCGCACGTCCGGATTGACGAGATCACGGAGCCCACCGTCGGCGTCGGCGTGAGCCAATCCGGCATCGATTTCGAATCGCTCGACAGCGAGCCGGTCAACATCGTCGTCCTCTTCGCGATGCCCTCCGGCTCCGACAAGGAATACCTCGGCTTCCTCGCTCAGGTGATGATGTCGCTCCGCACCGGCGGGTTCACGCAGAAACTCGTCGCATGCAAGACGCCGGACGAGGTGTTGCAAGTCTTGGAGAAGGGTCCCTAACCTCCGGGACTAAATTGTCCACAGGCCGATGGATTCTCCCGCGCCGATAGTCGTTCCACGAAGCGAGCGGACGCGTGGGACGATCGACCCGAAAGCAAGACTCCGGCGCGGCCCACTCGGCGCCGGGGCCTCGTTCATCGTCTCGGGACTCGCCCTCCTCGCGATCGCCGCCACGCTGGACGAGCAGTCCCGCGATCCCGCGCTCTGGCCCGATGCCGTCTTCGCCGTCAAGGGCGATCCGCCCTGGGACTCCGCCGTCCGCACCTGGGTCCGGCGCGTACCCATCAACAATTTTCCGGTTCAGCGGACACTGTATGAAACGGCGAAACGCAGGTTATCTCCGGGTTGGTTTGCTTCGTTTCCTTTCGACCACACAGAGTGGTTCCTCGCGACCGATCTGCCGCCTGACGCCTTCGCGCCACTGCTCGAAAGCGGCCGCCTTCCTCGGCCCGGCACGGACGAAGTACTCGCCGGTGCCTTCGCGCGCGCCGAGTTCGTCCAGGTGGACGACGGCGCATTTCGCGTTGTCGGCCGGCTCAAGCGCGGCGTCGGCGCGCTCGCCGCGGCCTATGTCCTGCCCGGCGACGAAGTCTGGGAACCGCTCTGGTTCAGCACTGCGTCGCTCGGGTGGTTCGACCCGAACGGCCTCGAACGCGTCCGCAATCGCGACGACGCCGAGGCCTTCGTCGACCGTCACGAAATCCACGGCGGCATCGCGCCCGCGCCGATGAATGCCGTCCTCGCTTCACTTGGCGGACTCGTCCTCGTCGCCATCGGCGGCGCGTTCGCCTTCCTCGCGTTGTATCCGCTGCTGCTCCGCCGGGGACTCGGCATCTTCCGCCCCGCCGCACGCAGCGCCGTCGAGCATCCGCGCGTCGTGTTCCTGATGCACGTCCTGCTCTACGGCACGTTCTTCGCCTTCACACTGCCCACACTAGCCTACCCGTTCGTCAACGTCCTCATGCAGGAGTTCATCGGACGCACCTTCTCCGAAGGCAGCCTGTCCTACGTCGGCGACGCGTACGCCTCCGGACACGTCATCCGCGCGACCTTCGCGACGTGGGTCAACAACTTCGTCGTGCAGACCGCCGGGCTCACCATGCTCCCCTCCGTGATCGTGCCCATGCTCGGCGTGCTCAAGACCGCCGCGAGTTTCGCGATCGCCGGCCTCGGCATGACGCCCCTCTGGTCCGGCATGCCTGGCCTCTTCCTGTTTCACTCAATCACGATGGTGCTCGAACTCGAGGCCTACATCTTCGCGTGTGTCGCCGTTTGCGTCTTCTGGATCAAGATCGTCCGCGGACTCCGCGAACGACGCCTCGGCGATGCAGCCCACGACGCGTTCATGACGCTGCTCTCCGCGACCCTCCTCGCCGGCGTCACGCTCGCCATCGCCGCGTTCTACGAAGCAACCACGCTCATCCTCCTCGCCCGATAGATAGTCGATGCGCGTACCGGAATGTCGCTAGCGCAAACAACCGATGAGACGTCCCACGCTACGATCGCGAACCGCCATCGTAGCGCCGCCGTCCCGGCGGCAACCCGCGACGTCGGTATCCACTCCAAGCTTTGCTTCATGCGTGAACTGCTGCACAGGACACGATCCCCCCACCAAAGACTCACGATCCCACCACCAAAGACTCACGATCCCGC
>CAYUZD010000016.1:0-1349 GCA_964449475.1 uncultured Nitrospirales bacterium | reverse complement strand
CCACCAAAGACTCACGATCCCGCTGCCAAAGACCCCGATAGGGGTCACAGAAATTAGCCGGGGGTCGAAGCGAAGCGGAGACCCCCGGTAAAGTCTTCGCCCTAACCTCGACCCCGGAGGGGTCGCAGAAGACGCCAACCGAGCGCCTCCCGGGCGTCACTCAACCTCAACGTCCGCGTGGCACACCTGCTCGCCCTGCCGCGCACACGCCGACACCCACACGCCCTCGGGAGCAACGATCCCCGTCTGCGCATTCACTTTCCCCGTACCGGTCGCAGCGTTCGCGCTTACGATGAAGCAGCCGCTTTCCTTCGCGCGCAGGACAATATTCGATTCGTAGTACGCCGAATACGACGGGTCCGCGCCCGTGTGTGCGCAGTGAAAAATCACCTGCGCCCCCCGCTCGGACAATCGGAACGACAACCGCGGATCGGGGTACGCCCCCAGCCCTGGCGCCACCCACAGATCGTTTCCGACCAGGCATCCAAAACGAAATTCCCCGTGCTCGAACACCTGCAACTCTTCGCCCGGGTGACACCACGCGCGCTCGTCCTTCGTCGGCACCAGTTTGTCCTGCGTGCCGATCAATTCCCCCGCGTCCGAGATCACGCGCGCCTGGTTGTAGATCGCGCCGTTCTCCTGGCACCCCGTCCCGAAAATCGCCGTCGTGTACCGCTTCCGGCACGCCTCCGCGATCTCCTCCCACGCGCGCTCGGCCGATTTCTGACTGAACCCGCCGTGCCAGCCCGTCAGGCACATCTCGGGGAATACGATGTAGTCCGTTTCGTGCTTCTCTATGTGGCGCAACAGGTTTCGCAGGTTCTCCTCGATATTCATCGACACCTGCATCTGGACGGCAGTAATACGCACCGTGGCCATGTGGTCCCTCCGGACGAACATTCAATTTGTGCCCCGATCCTAACACACGAATCCGTCCCGCGCGGACTTGGTCCAGCGCCGCGCGGACTTGGAGCCGCGCCGCCGCCTTGGCTAGAATACGCGCCCTCTGCGCACCACCCTACGAAAGGAACCCCGGTGAAACTCCACAGCGTCCGCGTTCATCCCTCCAAAGACAACCTGCCGAAGAAGGATCAGCTCGCATACAAGATCGCGCAGATGGCCGCCGATCCCGCGCCGATCGATCCGCAAGCGCGCGAGATGGTCGTCAACCGCATCATCGACAACGCCTCCGTCGCCGTCGCGTCCGTCAATCGCACGCCCGTCGCCAATGCCCGGTCGCAGGCGCTCGCGCATCCGCGCGCGGGCGGTGCCACCGTCTTCGGTATGCCGAACTCCGAACGGTTCGACGCCGAGTGGGCCGCGTGGGCCAACGGCACCGCCGTGCGCGA
>CAYUZD010000015.1:7157-21662 GCA_964449475.1 uncultured Nitrospirales bacterium | reverse complement strand
CGGTGCGGCGACACCTTGCCGTTGAACCGCGTGCGCGGGACCTGCCCCGGCAAACGCGGCGGGCGCAATTTGCGGGTCGCGAGCCCGGCGGTCACGCGGGCGACCGCGGGCATGGACTGCGAAACTACCTTGGCGAGATTGAACGGTTTGCGCAGGTTGTTCAGGTGGGCGCGCGTGAGCAATTCGACCGCGGTCGGCTCGCGCTCGCCCTTCCAGTCCGAATCGATGGCGTGCGGCGCGGGCAACGGCTCGAGATCGTGCACGGCGGCGGACATCTCCGCGCCGGACACGCCGTCGATCGCGGCGTGGTGAATCTTGGACAATACCGCGAAGCTGCCCTTGGGAAGTCCGGGAATATTGTCGAGGCCCTCGATCACGTAGGCCTCCCACAGCGGGCGCGCGTGATCGAGCGGGCGCGAGTTCAGCCGCGCGACCTGGATGCAGAGCTGACGCCAGTCGCCGGGTTTGGGCAGCGCGATGTGGCGCAAATGAAACTCGAGGTCGAAGTCCTCGTCCTCGACCCAGTACGGGTGATCGAGATTGAGCGGCACGCGCACGACCTTCTGCCGGAAGCTGCGCGCGCGCGGCATGCGCTCCTCGTAAAACCGCAGGATGTCCTTGAACCGGACCGCGCCGCCCGGCGCCGTGGATTGGTCGTAGATGAGCAGGCCGCCGACGTGCATCGGCGCGTTGGCCGTCTCAAAGTAGAGGAACGAGGCATCGAGTCCGCTGAGTTGTTGCATGGCGCCTTCCTGAAGGTTCCGCCGCGTAAGCAGCGTGAGGTTACTTGTACAGATACTTGCGCAGGCCCGACCGGTCGAACGGTTTCCACCCGCCCTCGGGCTGCGCCAGCCGATCCGCGATGATGTACAGCACGAGCGGATTGAATCCGAGGCCGCAATGGCTCCCCGGCACTTCGACGTTGTCGGTCTGGTGCGACTCGATCTCGAGGCACGACTCCCACGCCGCCACGCCGTCCGTCTTGGTGTAGATGGACGTTGACGGTACCGGCGGCGGCACTGCGATGCCCTGCGCGAGGGTCGCGCGGCGCTTCGTGACGCGCTCGCCCGTGAGGCTGTCGTACACGTGTACCGCGTACGACCCGTTGCCCGCCGTCGCAAACGGGCTGCCCATGCTGATCACCTGCCGGCTCGCGTGAGGCACGCGGCGCGCAATTTCGCGGGCGTAGATGCCGCCCAAGCTCCAGCCGATGACACTGATCGTCCTGCCGGTATCCTGGTGAATCTGCTCGGCGCGGGCGTACATGCGCTCCTCCAGATCGCCCACGATGCCCCAGTTCCGCCCCAGCTCCCATGCGTACACGTCGTACCCGAGATTGGATAAGAAACGGCGCAACGGCGTCGTCGAAATGTCGGACGCCGTGAAGCCGGGCAACACGAGCACCGGATGACCGTCACCCCTCGGTGCGCGGCGCAGGAACGGATACGACGCCGGCAACGTCGCGAGTTCGCCGACCGCGCGCGAAAGTTCCATCGCGGTCAAGAACAAGGACGGCGGCTTCGGGCGAAAGGCCTCCTCCGCCCCGCCGTTACCACTGTTGCTTCCGTTTTGAGCCGCCATCGGGATCGCCGTCCTCAGTTCACGATTCCGCACGCGAGTTTACGAGCTGCTGTTCCAGCGCCTCGAGCCGCGCGCGGAGGTCCTGCAATTCGCTCGCCGAATCGGCCGGCGCCGCGGCTGATTCATCTGAGGCGGGTTTGGATCGCGAGATGCCCCACGGAAACGTGCCGGACGATGCCACGCCAAAAAACTTCTGGAGCGCCTCGAGCGGGCCGAGCGATGCCCCGCGCGCGGGATTGATCCGATCGCGGAGGTCCTGGTGCGCGCGCAGGTACAGGTCAAGCGCGAACCGGAAGTAGCTCGTGAGGATCTGTTGCTGTGCGCGGCCGCTCGCCATGATCATCTGGCGCAACAGATCGATCGGCAGCGCCGAATTCTTGTCCTTGGCGCCCTCGACGATGATCTGCGTCAGTACGACCCGCGTCAGGTCCTCGTTCGACTTCGCGTCCACGACCTGCACTTCCTCGCCGTCCCGCACGAGTTGCGCGACCTCGTCGAGGTTGACGTAGCGGCTCGACGCGGTGTCGTAGAGGCGCCGGTTCTCGTATTTTTTAATGACGATCATGCGAGGCTCCGCCGAGCTTGCTGTATCGCATCATGCCTATTGCTGCGACGCATCCAAATAATACCAAATAATTTCGGGGTTGACAACAAGTTTCTGTTGCGATATCATTCGAATGTTGCTGCAAAGCAGCATTGCGTCCGCAACCCGTGTAATTCACTCAAATCAAAGGAGTTACGTGTCATGGAAGCCACTGTCACCGAAACCAAGCCTGCGACGAACTATCGCAGCGTCACCCGGGACGGACTCAAGGGTCTCATCAAGATCCAGAACGTCCTGCTCGATTTCGCCGCGGAACAGAACGCGATCGCGTTCAAGATGGTTCGCGAACGGATCAAGGCGGACGAATCCGCGCCGGCCACCGCGCTCATCGATTCCGTCGAGGAGATCTTCGAGGGCGTCGTCGCGATGCAGAAGTCGATCCTCGACCTCGGCGCGGAGCGCGTCGAAGGCGAGCCAGAGACCGATGACGTAGAACCGGCACCGGCAAAGGAAAAGCGCTCGATGCCGAAGCTGCCGTTTGCGGAACTGTTGCGGAAGAACTTCGAGAGCACGGTCGAGGCGCAGCGCGAGATCCTCGCGCTGGTCGAGAAGCAGGGCAAGCTCGGCGTCGAGGCCGCGGACGAATTCACGCGCTTCACGGCCGGGAAGACGCTAAAGCACCTCGCGGCAAAGGCGAAGGAGAGCGTGGACAACGTGATCGAGACGCAGTCAAAGCTCGTCGCGCTTGCGGCGCGCCGCGGTAAGGATTCCATCGAGACGTTGGCGAACCAGGACAAGTCGCTCGTGTCAAAGGATCTCGCGCGCCACGCCGAGGAAGGTATCGACAACCTGCGCCGGGCGCAGGAGAAGTTGCTCGAAATCGCGCACGATCTGAACTCGCGCGCCTACGGCCAGCCGGTCGAAGCCGACGACGAAGCGGCCGAGGCATCGAAGTTTGCGCAACGGCTGAACAGCGGGATCGAGCGCGCGATCAAGGCGCAGAACGAACTGCTCGACGCGGGCTTGCGCGCGGTCAACCGGAAGCCGGCCCAGTCCTGACGCGCGTCCGGCGGCTGCCCACAGCGGACGCGGACAGCGTTTACATACAGAACGCGGGGCGCCCTGGCGGGCGTCCCGCGTTCGCCTTTCGGCAGTCTACTTGGCGGCGAGCAACGACTTCCCCGCCGCGATTCCTTGCTCCACCACGTCCGGACCGAGCCGTACGCCGTAAAACGACACGCCCGGCTCGTAGCCGCCTTGCGTGAACTCCTCCGGCGGCATCATGTAGCTGATCCACTCGTTGCCCAGGCCGACGACAATGGGATGCACGGCGCCCGCCTCCCGCAGCGATCGCTTCAGTTCGAGGCCGAGCGTCGAGAACAACTCGCCCGGGATCGACACCGCGAGCAGGTCGCCCAGTTGCAGCACGCCGAGATAGGACGTCTCCGGCACGAGCGCGTCGATTAGCGGACGGATGTTCGTCTCATTGAGGCCGTACTCCGGGCCGGCCTCCTCGAGCAGCGCCGGCGGAGGAGTGCGCGGCGGCAGGTTGAGCGTCGACATCGAGAACGCGAACGTCGCGTCCGACGACGTCTCGATCGAATCGAGCAGCCGGAGAACGTGCACGGCCACCTTGCGGCCGTGGTCCTCCGCGCGCGCGAACGGACTCGGACCGGTGCCGCCCGCAGGCGCAACGTCACCCTCCGCGCCGTTCGAGTACATGCACATCGCGCCGGTGAACGCTTCGACCTCCCGTTGCAGATATCCCGGCCACTCCGCGGAAATCTCCATCACACTTGCGCCGACGTGCGTCGGATGCGCCGTGAAATTGACGAAGACGACCAGCGGTTTGCCGTCGAGGCTGTCGATTCGCGTGACGGTCAGCTCCTTGTCAAGACTCGGGTCACCCCGCCGGTTCCGGCTGAGCCCCTCCACCTCGATCGATTTCGTCCCGGCGCGGATCGGCACGAACGCCTTGTTCGCGTTCACGATGGCCTCGGCGACGCGGTCCGCGGTGAAGTCGAGCAGCTTCTGATCGAAGATCCCGATGTTCGGAATCCCGAAGACGTTCTGCGCGTTCAACGCGTTCATCTCGACCGAGGCATGCGTGTGGCTCGCGGCTAGCATCAGGTTGTCTGACCCGATCCCCGTGCCCCCGATGCGCTTGAGCACTTCGTCGCGCAGCGACCGCGGGACGCCGAGCAGGTCGAGCGTGACGAGCGCGAACTTCCGGTCGCCCTGGCGCAGAATGAGCGCCTTGCCGAGCGTGTAGTCGTGGATCCCGGTTGCCGGAGCATTCATTCGTTCACCATAGCCACCGAGCGGCACGTGATACTGCGCGGGATCGGGCGTGATGTTCGTGACGGCGACGCCCGCTTCGAGCGGCGCGGCAGTCGAAGTAATCGGCGCCAGCGCGCCCACGGCATACAAAACGAACGAGACGGCAGAAACGCGTTGCATGAAAGGGTTCCTCATGAAGAGATTGGATGCGATTCTAGCACTCGACGGGGCAATTCCGCGCTTTGGGCGCCCCTGCCATGTTCGCTATCATTCGACCGCGCGACGCGGCAGCCGCGCGCGCCAAACTACCGGGATCCGGCGGCATGACCGACCACGTGCGGCGATATCGCGAGACACACCTCGCCAATGCGCCGCTTCCCGATGCGACGCGCCGTGGTATCGAGTCGTTTTACTCCGAATTGCACACGCCGACGGACGCAGTGCGCGTGTGCCGCGGCACGTCGTGCGTGCTGGCGGGTGCCGGCGGCGTCTACGATCGCCTGTCGAAGAATCGCGAATGCTCGGGCGTGTACTGCCTCGGGTTCTGCGACCGATCGCCCGCGGCTTTGATCCCCGGCGGACGGGTGGCTGCGCCGTATTCCGAAGGATCGCATGCGGACGCCGCGCTTCGTCCTCCATCCATACGTTGTGAAACGCGCGAGCCGATCGTCACGGCCCGAATCGGCAAAGGTCCACACGACAAACTGGCGGCCGCGCTGGATGCGGGGGCCTACGCGGCGCTGCGGACGGCCGTGCTCGGTTCGCCCGAAGCCGTGCTCGCGGCCATGGAACATTCCGGCGAACGCGGACGCGGCGGCGCGGCCTACCCGACGGGGCAAAAGTGGCGGGCGTGCGCGCGGCAACCCGGCCCACGGAAGTTCGCGATCGCGAACGGCGACGAAGGCGACCCTGGCTCGTTCATCGATCGCGTGTTGATGGAGATGGATCCGCACGCGATCCTTGAGGGCCTGGCGCTGTGCGCGTATGCGGTGGGGGCGCACGAGGGCATCGTCTACATCCGCGCGGAGTACCCGCGCGCGCAGCGCATCGTCGAGGATGCCATCCGCGACGCGACCGCCGCCGGAATTCTCGGCGATCGCGTGTGCGGATCGGATTTCGCGTTCGGCGTGCGCGTCGTTCACGGGAAGGGCAGTTACGTCTGCGGTGAAGAGACCGCAATGCTGAACGCGATCGAGGGGCTGCGCGGCGAAGTGCGGCTGCGTCCGCCGTACCCGGTCGAAAGCGGTTTGTATGGCTGCCCGACGGTCGTCGACAACGTCGAGACGCTTGCGAACGTCGCATGGATCGTGCGCGAAGGCGCGGCGCGGTACGCCGCGATGGGCACGCCGGCGAGTTCAGGCACGAAGGCCTTTTGTCTGAACCATGGCTTCGCACGGCCGGGCATTGTCGAGGTCGAATACGGCACGCCGCTCCGGCGCGTCATCGAAGAATTCGGCGGCGGCGCCAAACCGGGCACGGCGCTCGAAGCCGTCATCCTCGGCGGGCCGATGGGCTCGATCCTGTTCCCCAGCGAGTGGGACGTGCCCGTGTGTTACGACGCGATGACCGCGCGCGGCATTCGCCTCGGCCACGCTGGACTGGTCGCGCTACCCGAGGGCGTGGACTGGCGCGCGCTGCTGCGGCACTGGCTCGAGTTCATGGTGCATGAGTCGTGCGGCAAGTGCGTCCCGTGCCGTCTCGGCTCACAGGCCGCGCTCACGCGGTCGCACGACGCGATCGGAAACCAGTCCGAACTCACGGGCCTCTTCGATCTGATGGAATCGGCCAGCTTGTGCGCGTTCGGGACTTCAATGCCGGGACCGATGCGGACCATTTTGAATCGAGTTTCAGCCGGAGCCGCCGGATGAACGCGCGAATCGATGGACGCGACGTCGCAGTCGCGCCGGGCGACACGGTGCTCTATGCGGCCCGTCGCGCGGGAATCGATGTGCCCGTCCTGTGTTACGACCCCGCGCTCCCCATCGAGGGTGGGTGTCGCGTGTGCATGGTGGAGGACGAATCGACGGGCAAACTCGTCGCCGCCTGCCACACGCTGCTGCGCAACGGAATGAGCCTTCGCACGCAGTCTCCACGACTGGACGAGATCCGCCGGGGCCTGTTGTCGCTCATGGTCTCGGCACACCCACCTGGCGCGTTCACGCCTCGCGGCGAATCGCCATTCGAACAGCTGCTCGAACAATACGCGGTCGATTCAGGCACGTTGGGATCGCCATCCGCGACCGCACCGATCGACGCCAGCCACCCTTATCTCCGGTTTGACGCCGGCCGCTGCATCGTCTGCCGCCGTTGTCTCCACGCCTGCGAGTCGATCCAGGGACAGTTTGTCTACGGCATCGCCGGGCGCGGCCCCACGACTTCGCTCATCCTCGGTACGGGCAGCGCGTTCGCGGAGAGCGCCTGTGTCGCGTGCGGTGCCTGCGTCGATCACTGCCCAACTGGCGCGGTCTCGGATCGCGACCGACTCCAGGAACTGGCCGGCGCAGACTCGACGCGCTCGACCTGCGGTTACTGCGGGGTCGGTTGCCAGATAAACGTCCTCACACGCGCCGATCGCGTACTCGCGATCGAACCCTCGCCGCTCGCGGCCGTCAACCGCGGGCATCTGTGCGCCAAAGGCCGGTATGCCCACGGCTACGTCACGTCCCCGGACCGATTGACGAAACCCCTGCTTCGGGACAGCACTGGATTCCGCGAGATCGGTTGGACCGAAGCGAATCGCTGGGCGGCGGAACGATTTCAGGAGATTCGCGAACGACATGGCGCCGATGCCATCGCGGGGCTTGCGTCGTCGCGTTCGACGAATGAGGCCGCCTACCTGCTTCAGAAATTCATGCGCGTGATCATCGGCACGAACAACATCGACTGCTGCGCGCGCGTCTGCCACTCGTCCACCGCGCTCGCGCTCAAGACGGTCACAGGCACCGGCGCGGCGTCCGCGTCGTACGCGGACATCGAACGCGCGCGGATCATCGTCGTCGCCGGCGCGAACCCGACCGAGGCGCACCCGGTGGTCGGCGCTCGGATCAAGCAGGCGGCGCTGCGCGGCACGCCGCTCATCGTGATCGATCCGCGCCGCATCGAGCTCGCCGAGTACGCAACGGTGCATCTCGCGCTGCGTCCGGGAACAAACGTCCCGGTATTCAACGCGCTGGGCCGGCTGTTGCTCGATGGCGGACGTGTGAACCGCGGATACGTCGGCGGGCGTACGGAAGGATTCGACGAGTACGCCGCGTTTGTACACGGATTCGAACCGCGCGACGTCTGCGAACTCGCGCAGATTGACGAGCGCGCCCTGCGATCCGCCGCCGATTTGATTGGCGCGCATGCTCCCGCACTGTTCGTGCACGGCCTGGGCCTCTCCGAACTGACCCAGGGCACCGACTCGGTCATGGCACTGGCCAACCTCGGCATGTTGACCGGGAGCATCGGCGCGCCGGGCGCGGGCATGCTGCCGTTGCGCGGACAGAACAACGTGCAGGGCGCGGCGGACATGGGCGCGGCGCCGGACCAGTTGACCGGGTATCGGCCGATCAGCGACGCCGCGGCTCGAGCTGGGATCGCGGCGATCTGGGGCAGCGCGCCGCCCTCACGCGCCGGGCTGACGGTGACCGAAATGTTCGAGGCCGCGATCGCGGGCCGCGTACGCGCGATGTGGATCCAGGGCGAGGACTCAGCGCAGAGCGACCCCTGCCAGGACCGCAGCGAACGCGCGTTGAGCAAGCTGGATCTACTCATCGTGCAGGATCCGTTCTTCAACGAGACGGCGCGGTTCGCGCACCTCGTGCTTCCCGCGGCGACGACGCTCGAAAACGACGGCACTTACACGAACGGCGAGCGGCGCATCCAGCGGGTCCGGCCTGCCGTCGCGCCGCGGGGAGACGCGTGGCCGGACTGGCGAATTACGCTCGATATCGCAAACGCGATGGGCGCGCATTGGGCCTACGACTCCCCGTCAACCGTGATGGACGAGATCGCAAAGGCCGCGCCGCATCTGTTCGGTGGCGTCGCCTACTCACGGCTGGACGGCGACGGCTTGCAGTGGCCGTGCCCCGCGCCGGGTCACCCGGGGACCGCCGCGGTCCACGCGGACGGATTCATCCGCGGCAGGGGCCGGTTCATGTGCCTGCCGTATTTGCCGAGTCCGGAGGCGCCGTCGGGCGAGTTTCCGCTGACGCTGATCACCGGCCGCGTCCTCCAGCAGTACAACGTCGGCACGATGACGGCGCGGACGCCGAACCGGGAACTGTCCCCCGCCGACGTGCTCGAAGTCAGCGCGCCGGACGCCGCGGATGCCGGTCTCGAAGACGGCCAATATGCACACGTGAGGAGCAAGTGGGGACAGATCCGTGTCCGTGCGCGCGTCACCGAGCGCATACGGCCCGGGACGGCGTTCCTGTCGTTCCACTACGCCGAGTCGCACACGAACCGTGTGACCGGACCGCACGTGGACCCGAAGTCGAAGTGTCCGGAGTACAAAATCACGGCAGTCAGCGTGTCGCCAGCCTGATCGCAGGACCGAACGGGGCGCCGGCGATTCAGAACGTGATGCTGGTCTCGAGGAAGACGTAATTGATGTCTTCATCGCTCGCACTGCCGAGACCGCCCGTCTCCTCGGTGCCGTTCGCCGTGACGAACAAGCCGTCGCTCAAGCCATCGCCCGCAAAGAAGCGCGCGTAGCCCGCCGAGAACGCGAGGTCCTCGCTGTATTGGTAACTCGCGACGACCGAGACCTCGAAGCCGACGTCGCTGTCCGATGCGCCGAAGTCCTCGACGGCGTTGTAGTAGTTCGCGGCGGCCGTCAATCCGATCGACTCGGTCACCTGCGCGCCGACGCCGCCGCCCACGATCCATACGTTCGTCAGGCGGCGCGTGTCGAGGATTTGGCTGTATTCCTGGTCGGAGAACAGCCGGTTGAACGGCTGGTCCTCGTCGTCGCCGCTAAAGTACGACCCCGTGACGAAGATGCGCGGCTGATAATCGATATCGAACGTGTACCCGGCCTTGGCCGTCGCGCCGATGGCGTTGATCTCGTCGAACGGCGACGGCAGGCCCGAGTCGCCGAATTGGTACGCGAGGTCGGCGTCCCAGTCGAACTGCGCGCGGGCCCCAGCGAACCGAGCGCCAATCGTGTAGAAGACGATCGGATCGTCGAATCCCGCCGCCTCCATCTCGTCGACAAGCGACTGTTGATAGCGCAGAGCGTATGCGTCGATGCTCATGTCTTCGAAGCCGACGTAGCTCGCGTAGAACGCGTTGAACCAGATGTCTCCGGATTCTTCCCATCGCGTCGCGTTGTTGTTCAACACCAATTGCGCGTACAGCGATCGAAGCACGAAATCACCCCACTGGCTTTGGAGCGTCGCGCCGTCGAACGAAAACCCGCTGAAGCGCGACCCAGTGTCGTTGTTGCCGACGAGGAATTCGCTGCCGAGTTGCACCTCCTGCCGACCGACTCGAATATTGAAACGAGTGCCCCATATCTCGTTGATGTCGATGTACGCCTGGTAAAGATTCACGGGCGTGCCGCTGACTCCGTCCGACGATGGCGTGATGCGTCCTTGTGGCAGCGGCGTGTACGACGAATCCGCTGCGCTGAGCCGCCGGAAGTTGTCGTCGCCCCACGTGCTGTAACTGTCGAGCTCGATGAACGCGCGGACGTTATCGGTGAATTGCGCATCGACGTTGACGCGCGTGCGCTGCTCGAAGAACAACGCGTCCGGCGAACTCTCCGAGAACACGAATCCGGCCGTGTTGCCGAGGAAGCCGTTCTCGCTGAACCAGTTTCCGCGGATGCGCAGCGACCCGCCGACGGTCACTTCCTGGAGGTCGGCCACCGCGGGAACAGCGACTGCCGCAATGGAACTTAGAACCGAAGTCACAAGTAATCGCTTCACGAAAGATCCCCTTTGCCCCTCAGCCCGATCGGGATTCGCACGCCATCCGGCGAGCGCCGATGGATTGTCCCCGTCAAAAAACGATACCACCGCGGTCGGGCGCGCGTCCAACGCTCCTGCAATCAGACGAGCAGTTCCTTGATCACGTGGGCCTCCTCGACGCCCGTCAACCGTGCGTCAAGGCCCTGGAACCGGTGTGTGAACCGCGCATGGTCGAACCCCAGCCGGTTGAGGATGGTCGCGTGAAGATCGCGTACGTGGACGCGCCCCTGGACCACGTTGAACCCGAGGTCGTCCGTTTCGCCCCAGACGACGCCGGGCTTGAACCCGCCGCCCGCGAGCCACATGGTGAACGCGTTCGGGTGATGGTCGCGTCCGTCGTTTCCGTCGCCCTGGACCATCGGCGTGCGGCCGAATTCGCCGCCCCAGATGACGAGCGTATCGTCCAGCAGGCCGCGCTGTTTCAGGTCCCTGATCAACGCCGTGCACGCCTTGTCCGTGTCCTGGCAATTCCGCTTGAGGCCGTTGCGCAGGTCGCCGTGCTGGTCCCATGCCTCGTGGAAAAGCTGCACGAAGCGCACGCCGCGTTCGACCAGCCGCCGCGCCAGCAGGCAGTTGTTCGCGAACGACCGGCCGCCGGGTTCCGCGCCGTACATCTCGAGTACGTCCTGCGGTTCCTGCGACAGATCCATCAGGTCCGGCGCGCTCATCTGCATCCGGAACGCCAGTTCGAAGGAATTGATCCGGGTTGCGATCTCGGGATCGCCGAGCGCTTCGAGTTGGCGGCGGTTGAGCTCGCCCGCGGCGTCGAGCGTGTCGCGCTGCGCCTCGCGATCGATCCCGGGCGGGTTGGACAGATAGAGCACTGGGTCGCCGCTGCTGCGAAACAACACGCCTTCGTGCACCGTCGGCAGGAATCCGCTCCCCCAGTTCGCCGAGCCGCCGCTGGGCCCCTTCGACCCCGAGCTGAACACGACGAACGCGGGCAGGTCCTGGTTTTCCGTGCCGAGGCCGTAGGTAACCCACGCGCCCATGCTTGGCCGCCCAAACTGTTGCGAGCCGGTGTTCATCAGGATCTGCGCCGGCGCGTGGTTGAACGCGTCGGTCACCATGCCTTTCACGATCGTCACATCGTCCACGATTTCCGCGAAATGCGGCAACAACTCGGAGATCCACGCGCCATTCTGCCCGTGTTGCGCGAAGGTGTAGACAGGGCCGAGCAGTTTCGAGTTCGGATCGATGAACGCCGCGCGGTAATTCGTGAGGAGTTCCTGCGGCGGCAGCGAGCCGTTGAACTTGGCCAGTTCCGGCTTGTAGTCGAACATTTCGAGGTGGCTCGGCGCGCCGGCCATGAACAGATAAATGACGCGCTTGGCACGCGGCGCAAAGTGCGGCGCCTTCGGCGCGAGCGGGTCAGTCATCGCGGACGCGGTCGCGTGCACGAGCTGGCTCAGCGCCGCCGCACCCAGTCCGACGCCGCACTGCTGCAGGAACCAGCGCCGCGCGATCAGTTGTCCGTTGCAGCAATCCATGCCGTGGTCCTTTGCGTTATTGCCGCGTGATGGTCTCGTCGAGGCTCAGTATGACGCGGGCCGTCAGCGTCCACGCCGCGCGCTCCGCATCGGCGTCCCCGGCCTCCAAAATTTCCGCCGCCTTCAATTCTCCCGACGCTAGCCGCGCGCGCTGCTTGTCCAGGAACCCCTGCAGCGTGCCCGACTCAGCGGCGTCGGGCGTGCGCGCGACGCACCGGCGAAACGCGAACGCGATGCGGTCCGCGTCGGATGCGCCGCCGTGCGCGAGTGTCTCACGCGCGAGGGACTTGGCGCTCTCGACAAAGACCGGCTCGTTCAGCACCGTCAGCGCCTGCAACGGCGTGTTCGACCGCTCGCGGCGCACGCACGGCGCGTCGCCCGGCGGCGTGTCGAACACCTGCAACGCCGGATACGGCACGCTGCGGAACCGGAACGTGTACAACGCTCGACGGTAACGCTCCCCGCCCTCTGCCGTCCGCCAAGTCTTCGGGCCGTAGCTCGCGGGCGGCTGGAACAGGAACTCGGGCGCCGGCGGATACACGCTCGGCCCGCCGACCTCCGGGTTGAGCAGGCCGCTCGCCGCCAACGCGATGTCGCGCACGATTTCGCCTTCGACGCGATACCGCGTCCCGCGCGCCAGCAACCGGTTCTTCGGATCGCGTTCGAGCAGCTCGGGCGTGATGCGCGAATTCTGCCGGTACGCCGCGGACGAAACTATCAAGCGGTGGATGTGCTTGACGTCCCAGCCTGACTCCATGAACTCCACCGCGAGCCAGTCGATCAGTTCGGGATGGCTCGGCGCGTCGCCCTGCAGGCCGAAGTCGGACGGCGTCGAGACCAACCCCTCGCCGAAGTAGCCCTGCCAGATCCGGTTCACGGCCACGCGCGCCGTCGGCGGCGATTCCCTGTCGACCAGCCACGCGGCGAGCCCGAGCCGGTTGGGCGGGAGTTCGCCGCGGGGGGCGTTCAGAAAGTCCGGCGTGCCCGGCGCCACGGCTTCCGCGGGCTGCAAGAAGTCGCCGCGATTGAGCCGGTGGGTCTCGCGCGGCGCTTCCAACTCGCGATAGACCAACTGCGTGGATCCCCAGGGATACTCGGCCCAAGTCTGTTCGGCGAGGGCCTCCGCCGCCGCGAATTCCGGCGCCACGCTCTGCCAGTAACGGAACAGCCGGGCCGATTCATCGTCGGTTCGCCCGGACTTCTTCGCCAGGATTTCGGAGACATCGATCGGCAGCGCGCGATCGGGAATCGATTCGGCGCCAGTCACCGAAATCCGGAACCGGCCCAGGTTATTGTTCTGGTTGTCGTCGCTGTTGTGGCCGCCGTGGTTCTGGCTGAGCCGGAACCCGATGCGCGCGCCGGGCTCGAGAACGAGCGGCTCCGCCAGCCGGAAGATCGCGTAGCGCGGCTGGTTCGTGCGGCCCGCGCCGTCTTCAATCGTCCACGCCGTGTCGGAATCGCCGTCGATGGCAAGCGCGACGCCGCCCGTATACCGGATCTTCTTCGGATTGGTCTCGGGGAACTCCGGACCCAGCACGCGCCACGGCGGGTTCACGTCCGCCATCGCCGACGCGACCGCGATGCGTTCCCATGCGTCGAACTTCTCGAACTCGCGCTCATCGCGCGCGACGCGGAACTCGAACTCCGACAGCGCCGCTCCGCCGTAGATCGATCGGCCCGGCCCGCCGCGCGGCAGATCAGGGTGATTGAGCAACTCGAGCCGGATTGCCGTGATCCGCGTTAGCGGAGTCTCTCCAGCCATCTTCGGCCCGAAACGCGTCGGCGCGTAGCCCTGCGCAAGGTACGAGTTGTCGTCCTGTGGCGTGAACTTCTGGCCACCGGCCGTGCTGTCGTCGAATTCGAGCGACACCGGGTGCCATTCTGGCTTGGGCTGCTCGCGCTGCTCCTCTTCCCAAGCCGCAAGGTCGCGCTCCCAACCGGGATGCCTCGTCTTCGCCTCCGCATCGAGCGCCGACAGCGTGTCGAGCACGCCCTCCCGCGCAGCGGCTTCCCCGGGCGTGTACACCGTCATTTGCGCCTCGTACGACGAGTTGATGTATGCGAGCATCCGGTAGTAGTCCGTATGCGAGAGCGGGTCGTACTTGTGCGTGTGGCACTGCGCGCACTGGACCGTCAGCCCGAGCACCGCGCGGCCGATCACGTCCATCCGGTTGAACACGGCCTCCATCCGGAATTGCTCGGGATCGATCCCGCCTTCCTCGTTGATCATGCTGTTGCGCAAGAAACCAGTCGCGACGATCTCGTCCTGCCCCGCACCCGGCAGCAGGTCGCCCGCTATCTGCTGCGTCACGAACTCGTCGTACGGCATGTTCACGTTCATTGCGCCGATCACCCAGTCGCGCCACGCCCATACCTGCCGCGGTTTGTCCTTCTCGAAGCCGTCGGAGTCCGCGAACTGCGCCGCGTCAAGCCAGCGTCGCGCCCAGCGTTCGCCGAAGTGCGGCGATTCGAGCAGGCGATCGACGGCGTGCCGGTAAGCCTTCGCGGGATCGTCCGAAAGATAGGCGTCGATCTCGTCGATGGTGGGCGGAAGTCCGATGATGTCCAGGTGCAGGCGGCGAAGCAACGTCACCGGGTCGGCCTCGGGCGACGGCGCGAGGCCTTCGGCGTCGAGCCGGGCGAGGACGAACCG
>CAYUZD010000015.1:0-7057 GCA_964449475.1 uncultured Nitrospirales bacterium | reverse complement strand
TACCCGCACGATTGGGTCGTGCCGTTCGACTACAACACGGCCGTCCGCGGTAACCGGCCGGGCGGCGGCGCGCCGGGATCGCGGCCCGCGCAGCCGACCGAGCCGTACAAGAGCGGCACGACAGACGACCTCGACGCGTTCATCGACGCCGTCCGCGAACGCACCGGCTTCGAGAAGATCCATCTCGTCGGGCATTCGCGCGGCACGTTCGAGTCAGGCGCGTACCTCAGCGATCCCGCGCGCGCGGCGAAGGTCGCGATGTACGCAACGGTCGGCGGCGGCGACGCCACGAACCCGAACGGGGTGCCGTCGATCGCGATCAGCGGCATGGGCGACATCCGCCCGGGTCCGGCGGCGGAGAACGGCGGCGTGGTCGGCTGGATGCCGGCGTATCAGGACCACGTAATGGTGTGCACGAGCGACGAGAGTTTCTGGGAGCTGTATACGTTCTTCAATGGCGAGAAGCCGAAGACGATGAAAATAACACCGGAGGCGAACCCGCTCATCGGCGGCTACGTCAAGAGTTACATCTACAACCAGCCGCTCGAGGGTGCGTCGGTCGAGATCTGGGAAGTGGACGCGGACACGGGCATCCGCTCGAAGAAGAAGCCGGCGGCGACACTGCCCGTCGGCGCGGACGGCAAATGGGGCCCCTACACCGCGGAGAACGGCCAGCATTACGAATTCGTCGTCCACGGCACGGCCGCGAAGATTCCGCCGCGCTTTTTCCGTACACCGTTTACGCACTCGGACCTGATGGTCTATTTCCGGATTGCGGCGAACGCCGAGAACTACCAGGCGTCGCCCTTTGACAACGCGCCGCAACTCCTGACGGACAAGAACCCCGTGTTCGTCGTCCGCCACCAGAACGGGTCTTTGGTGCCGGGTGTGATGACGCTCACGATCGACGGCACGCACCTCATCGTCGATCCGATCATCCCGACGACGAAGGAGCCGCGCCAGGTGCCGACGGTCGCGCTGTACATCGCGGACGGGAACGCGAACGGCCAGACGGACATGACGACGGTCGAGGGTTTCGGCGGCGCGTTCGTGAACAGCGCAGACGTGTTCATCGCCGCGAACCCGCGCAAGAGCGTCCAGTTCAAGTTGAACGACCACGTGCTGAACGTCCCCGCGCTGCCCGCGTCCGAGGCCGGCCCGATCAGCGTCGTGTTCGAGGACTTCAATTAGCCGTCGTGTGGCAGGTCCAAGCGGGGTGTGCTTGGACCTGAGCATTCCTCCGAACTGATCCCGAGGATGACGGAGACTATTCCGATTTCGTCGCAGCGGTAAGTTCCTTGCCGGGCCGCGCCGGGTGATCCTTCAGGTAGTCCGTGAGTAACGGACCCGGCGCGAGATCCTTGCCGGCGAATGCCGCGTAGTCGCGGGGATAGCGATAGACCCGGAAGACGGTATACCGCAGGAACCCCGCCCGGCCGCCCTGGCCGTCTTGCGCGCCGGCCGCACCCTCGGTGCGCGGAGGGTTCGCCGGATTCACGTACCGCCAGACTTCGTCGCCGTCCGGCGTCACTTCAAAAAACGTCCCCTGCGCTCCCGCGCAGATGAGCGTGTTGCCGTTCGGCATGCGCCGCGACCCGGAAATGAAGAACGAGTTGAAGTCTTCCTTCTTCGGCGCGGTGTATTGCCACGCCGGTTCCGCCGGGCCCCAGGCCTTGCCGTCTTCACGGTGAAATCCCTTGTCGGCGGTGAAAGGCAGTTTGATCTGGACGACGCTCGAATACTGCCCCTCCGGCCGTCCGCGGCCGTTGTTGAAGATGAGCAGGTCGCCGGCCCCGGGCAGGCCCTCGGCGATCCAATGCACGTCATGCTGCGCGAACAGGCGCTGGTCGGCCTCCGTGCCGAGCCGGTAGGCCAGCGGATTCCCCCAGCGGTACAGCAGGTCGCCGCCTTTGCCGAACCGTCCGCCCGTGTGGCCCTTGGCTTCCTCCGTCGTCGTGCTGTGATCGAGGATCCAGATTTCGTTGTTGCCGAGCGCGCTGAGCGCGATGAGGTCGTTCACCGGGTCGTACGCGATTGCGTTCGTGTGCAGCCAATCCGCGCCTCCCCCGCGCCGCTCGGGCTGCTGTTGCTTCTGGCGCTCCTCAGCCGCGACGTAGCCCAGCGACTCGAGCTGCTCCAGTTCCTCGGGCGAGATGCGATCCATCCAGAACCCCGGCGGATCGATGTCCAGCAATTCGGGGTGCGCAGCGACATCGCCGTAGTTCAACTTTGTATCGTCGAAGTCCTGCACGAGGTGGTCCCACAGGTGCCACTCCCACACGATCTCGCCGCCGTTCGGCCGGATGGGTTTCACCTCGATCACGTGCTCCGACCACAGCTCCCCGTCGCGCAACAGGTCCGGATTGCGGCCCGCGGCGATGGCCTCTTCCTTCGTCTTCATCTCCCACGCGAGGATCAGCACGTTGCCGTTCGGCAACGGCTCGATGTCATGGTGCATCAGGACCTTGTCGCTCGAATACACGTACTCCCAGACCTTCTCGCCGTCCCAGGTGTATTCCTCGACGTTGTAGCCCGCGCCGCCGCCGCGGAACGTCCCGTTCCCAGCGAGGCCGAATCCGCCGTTGCGCAGCAGGTTCCCGTTCGGCAGCAGGTACGGCTGGCCGGGGCGATACTCGCTCTCCCACGTGTGGATGACGCGGCCGTCGTTGTCGATGAGGTACGTTGTGCCGGACTCGAGCGGCGAGAACAGGTTCAAACCGTCGAACGCGCCCGGCTTGTGCAGCTTGAGTCCGCGTTCTTCATCGGGTTGCGGTTGGGCCAAGGCGAGACTCGCCGCCATCAAGACACACGCAACCACGGCCAATCGGTTCATGATGAATCTCTCCTCGCCGGGCGCCGTCCTCCGGATCGAACGTCAGTCCGTGGAGGCGACCTGCTCGTCGGTATTCGTGTAGTGGATGAAGCCTATCATCATCTCGTCGGTAGTCGCTTCACCCCAGCGGACCGTCTGGCCCGGATCGGGATTCGCCGGATTGTTCGCCGAGTTGTCGAACACGGCCGTGTATTCGATGCGCGTTCCGGCAGGAATGCGCTTTGGCTCGCTGTAGGTGTAATCAAGTTGCCAGTCAAAGTTCCAGCGCGGTACCGACAACAGAAGTTCCTGTGTCCCGTCCGGATAGTAAGCGACGTATTCCGCGCTCTTGCCGCGCAGGTGCATGTGGGGGTGCAGCGACAGGATCGTCGTGTCCGTCGTGAACGTACGGTCCGCCGACAGCTCGACATCGGCCTGTCCCGGCTCGAGCTGGAACCGGAAATTGACGATGCCGTCCCAGATCATGTTGTGCCGCACGGGCGGGTCCTTGTGGTCGTCCCAGAACCGGAATCCGACGCTGGACTGATCGATCTGTTGCGTACCCGGGCCGGGTTCTTTGTGGTAATGCATCTGGAACACGATGCGCGCGCCCTTGTGCAGCCGCTTGCCGTATCCCGCCGGGAATATCGGCGGTTCCTCGCCCGGCGCGACAGATCCGAGCCCTTGCCGGCCCTGTTTCTCGTCTGCGTCCTTGTACAACTCAAAGCCCACGATGTGATGGACACAATCCGCGTCGGGCCGCCACTCGAGCGCGCGCAGCCAGCGATCCTCCGACAGCACATCTTCCGGAATATCGGCAAAGAAGTTCTGGTAGACGTCCTCGACGTCATCCTTCACTACGAACGGTTCCGGAATCTTCACCACGAGATCCGGCTTGCCAATCACCCAGCCGCCCGTGTCCTCGAACTCGACCGGCGCGGGCGCGTCGGACGGATTGCCACGCTTAGCGCCGCCGTTCACCCACGCGGCAATTGTCTCAATTTCGGCGTCGGTCAGCCCGCGCTCGTTGCGGAACACGCCGTTCGTATGTTCGGACGCGTACCACGGCGGCATTTGCTTCGCCGCGACCGCGCGTTCGATCGCCTTCGCCCAGGGCCGCGCCTCGTCGTAGCTCGTCAGTGAAAACGGCGCGACCATCCCGGCGATGTTCTGGCCGCCGGGCCGGTGGCAGATGACGCAGTTCTCCTGGACGATCGGCAACACGTCGCGCGTGAAGGTCACGTCATCGGCGAATGCCGCCGTGCAGAGGATGAAAAACGAGGCGAAAACGAGGGAAAATCGGGTCATGACGAAATGTCACCTCCGGGTTCAATGCGCGGAGCATACCACAGTTGAAACCCCGCCGATGGACGATCGGCAGCGGCCAGCTAGTTGCACTCGGCCTCGAGCGGCCCGGCCAGTTCCTTCAGGAAGAACAAGCGTCCCGGCAGCGTCGGCATGAACGTGCTGGGGATCCACGGCGTCGGCTTGTGGTGCAGCGTCGCCCACAGCGACATTCCCTGCCACATCATCCCGCGGCCCAGCGCGCCGTCCGCCCCGCCGATGATCCGGTCCGATTGAAGAAATAGCCCCGGCCCCACCGTGTTCGCACGTGTCGAGACGAGCGTCGTGCGGCTTTTGAAACTGGTGATGGCGTTTTGTTCGATCGTCATCGGGTGCAGTTGCGCCGCGAGCCGGTATTCCGCGGCCTTCCAGTCGTCCAACGTCGCGTACTCTTCCGCGAAATGCGGTTCCCAGAACGCGATGTGGCACGCGCGGCCGATGCCAAACACGGTGACCAGTTTCGCGCCGGACTTCTTCAGCGAACGGATGCGGTCGCTGAACTGCGGCAGCAATTTCTTCGTGGCGAAGTGGCGCTGCGCCTTGGGGGGCGCGAGCCTGCCGAGCGGTCCGTAGAATGCGCCCTCCATCGCGTTCTGGAACGCGCCGGGGTCGGTCGGCGGGAGCGTGTTGCCGTGTTCGTCGCTCCACTCGTCCATGTTGAATCCATGGACATGCTTGCAGTCGACGCCCCACTCCGTCAGAAAGTACACCGCCCAACGGTACATCCCCATCGGGCCGACGGGCAGGATGAACGCGATCGGCCGGCGCGCCTTCGCCGCGTCCGCGATCTCGCGGGCGATTTCGTGGCCCAGCATAACGTCAAAGTCCCACAGCGACTCGCACGCTACCGGCTCGAACTGCTTGTGCCACCAGCGCTCGCGATCGCCGATCGCTTCCGGCGCGCGCGCGCAGAGCTTGTCGAGCGCGGCCAGGTCCCAGCCTTTGGGGAAGTAGCCCTCGAGCATCGAACCCTTCAACGTGGTCAATAGATCGATCGCCATCTCAGCCCGGCTCCTTCACGTAGTGCGTCAATCCTTCGCCCAGCGCCTCGCAGAGCGGATCGAAGTCCTTCGCCCCGAATCCCAGGTGGGAATGCCGGCGCCAGCCTTCGGCCAGCGCGAACCGGCCCGACATCCGCCCCACCTCGCGCGCCGTCTCCTCCATCGTCTGTAAATAGCTGTCTAATCCCTGCGTGCGGTCGAGCCACTCCTTCTGGCTGGCGTGGCATGCGAGCGCGCGCCGCTTCGTGTCCAGCGTCGTCGCGATATCCACGTACAGGTGCGGCGCGATCGGCTCGCGCAGCGGCCCCTTCAATCCCCAGGGTAGCGCATGGTAGACCGCAACCGGCCCCTGCACCGGCGGGCGCGGCGGATCCGTCACGAAATTCGGGAAGCCCCGCGCGAACGCCGCCGTGACTCCGAGCCGGGACGCGTTCACGTGGTCTTCCATGTAGTCCACGGGCGACTGAAGCAGCACGATGGTCGGCGTCGCCTCGCGCACGGTCGCCGCGACCTTGCGCAGCAGCGGCTCGCCGTAGAAGATCTCCAGATCGCGCGTAATCGGCGGATGCAGCGTCGCCTCCAGCACTGCCGCCGACGCCCGCGCCTCGCGCAGTCGCCGCGCGGCGGTCGCGTGTGCGTCCTCAGTTATCGATCCGCACGATCCGTCCGCGATGTTCATCATGTGCAGGCGGCACCCCGCGCGCCCAAGTAGTGCGAGCGTCCCGGCCATCATCAGCTCGATGTCGTCCGGGTGCGCGGTGAGGGCCAGGACTGCGGGACGGTCCACACTCTTTCCTTTCGCGGGAGAGGGGAAGTATAGTCATCGCCGCGCGTGCTGTCCACGCGCGATTCTGTATCGGGGAGAGCGGGCACGAATGAAATCGATGGGCGCAGGCATCGTCGGCACGGGTTGGGTCTCGGGCGAACACATCCGCGCGTTCGAGAGCAATCCGCACACCAGGGTGGTCGCGCTGTGCGGCCGCACGAAGGAACGCGCCGCGGCCAAGGCGGCCGAATGCGGACTCGACTGTGCGATCTACGACGACTACGCCGCCATGCTCAAGCACAGCGGCCTCGACATCGTGTCCATCGCGACGCCGCCGAACCTCCACCGGGACGAAGCGGTCGCCGCGGCCCGCGCGGGCAAGCACATCATGCTCGAGAAGGCGATGGGCGTGACGCTCGAGGATATTCGCGCGATCCGGGACGCCGTGCGCGAGAGCAAGGTCAAGTCCGTCGTAAGTTTCGTGCTGCGCTGGAACCCGCTGTTCGACATCATCAAACGGCAACTCGGCGCGGGCGCGATCGGTAACGTGTTCTACGGCGAGGTGGACTATTTCCACGGCATCGGCCCGTGGTACGGGCAGTTCGGCTGGAATATCAAGAAGGACATCGGCGGAAGTTCGCTCCTGTCGGCCGGGTGCCACGCGCTAGACGCGCTCCGCTGGTTCATGGGCGGCGACGTCGTCGAGGTCTACCAACTCGCCACCGCCGGCAAGGGCAAGGACTTCGCCGCCTACGAGTACGCACCGACCACCGTCACCGTGCTGAAATTCGCGGACGGCCGCGTCGGCAAGGTCGCGTCGTGCATCGAGTGCATCCAACCCTACGTGTTCTCAATCAACCTCGTGGGCACTGAAGGCGCGATTCGCAACAACAAGATTTTCTCGCGCACGAGTTTTCCGGGCCAGACTACCTGGGTCGAAGTACCCACGATCCTGCCCGACAGCGGCGACGTGACGCACCACCCGTTCCAGGGTGAGGTCAATCACCTCGTGGACTGCATCCAGACCGGCGCCGAATCTCACGTCAACATCGAGAACACGTACACGACCCACGAAATCATCCTCGCGGCCGACCGATCCGGCGCGACCGGCAAACCCGTGGCGCTGCCGCTGCC
>CAYUZD010000014.1:0-21874 GCA_964449475.1 uncultured Nitrospirales bacterium | reverse complement strand
GTGCTCGATGTCGGCTGCGGACGCGGATTCGCGGGCGACCTCGTGCGCGAGCGCGGCGGGTCGTACGTCGGCGCGGACTTCGTCGTCAGCCGGCGCGGATTTCCGCTCGCGCAGGCCGACGCAGCGCGGCTGCCGTTCGCGGATGCGTCGTTCGACCTGGTGTTGTGCCTGGACGCGTTCGAGCATTTCCCAGAGCCGGAAGCCGCCGCGCGCGAGATTCGGCGCATGTTGCGTCCCGGCGGCATGTTTTTTCTGTCTGCGCCGAACTACGGAAACGTGGCGGGCGTGGTGAAGCGGGTGTACGAGGGGCTGGGCTGGTACGCGCCGCGGACGTGGGCGCCGTTCGGCCGTTGGCAGCCACAGGAGTTCGAGACGCCGCTCACGGGCGCGTTCGTGCGCCGGGTCTTCGCCGACGCCGGCTTTCGCGCGTTGCGCCGGATGGGCCACGGCGCGGAGGTGGGACTGGGCGTGTTCCCGTGGATCGATCACCCGCGCATGCCCGAGGCGGTGCAGTTCCGGTTGCAGCGGCTGTTCGCGCGCATCGGCCCGTCGATCGCGGCGGCGGCACCGACGTTGAGCCTGCACAACTTCTGGAGGATGGACGCCTGATGGCGATGAGCCTGCAACACGCCGTCCTCAAGTTCGTGATGCGCTTCGGCAACGAGGCGGCGGTGAACCGCGGGCTGCGGCGGTTGGGCATGCGCATCGGCGAGGGCACGCGGTACTACTCGATGCGGCTGCCGGGGGAGCCGTGGCTGGTGCGCATCGGGAACAACTGCCTGATCGCGTCCGACGTGACGTTCATCACGCACGACGCGAACACGGTGTTTCAGCACAAGTACGACACGCTGACGAGTTTCGGCAAGATCGACGTGAAGGACAACAGTTACGTCGGGGTGAACGCGACGATCCTGCCGAACGTGACGATCGGCCCGAACGCCGTTGTCGGTGCGGGCTCGGTGGTAACGAAGGACGTGCCGGAGGGCGTGGTCGTGGCGGGGAACCCCGCGCGCGTCATTTGCACGCTGGACGAGTACGAGAGGAAATGCGCGGCGGGGCACATCGACGTGCCGAAGGACCGCCGCGCGCTACGCAGGACGCTCGAGGACCACTTCTGGGGGAAGAGCGCGTGAGGCTGGCGCTGCTCAAGGGCAACCGGTTCAATCCGTGGCATCTGCAGGCGTTCAAGATGCTGCCGAACACGGAGGTGGTCGCGTTCCGCGCAGACTCGGAAATCCAGAAGCTGTACGACGAGCAGGACGACGGTTCGGCGGCGTTCGACATCGAGCCGATCCAGTTCGACACCCAGGCCGGGCCGTTGATCTCGCGCTACCGGAACTTGTTTTTGTCGCGGTACCGCGGGCGAGAGCCGCACCTGGTGCCGTTTTACGAACGCTTGGGCCGGTTCGACGTGATTCACACGTGGGAACTGTTCACCGACTGGACCGCGCAGGCGATCGAGGCGAAGGAGCGGTTTGGGACGCCGCTCGCCGTCATGGTGTGGGACAACATCCCATTCAACATGGAGCGGAACGCCGCGCGGCGGGCGCTGAAGGAGCGCGCGGCAGCGGCGGGCGACGTGTTCATCGTTCATACCGAGCGTTCGCGGCGGATGCTGGATATGGAGAACGTGCCGCCGGAACGCATCGTGCTGATGGACCCCGGCGCGGACACGCGCGCGTTTGCGCCCGGCCCGAGCGAACGCGCGGCGTTCGGGCTCGGCGAGAACGAGTTCGTGATCCTGTTTGTCGGCTGGATGTTGCCCCGGAAGGGCATCGATTTTTTGATCCTTGCGCTGCGTGAACTCGTCAAGGATCCGGAACTTGCGCGCATCAAGTTCCGGCTGGCGATCATCGGCTCCGGACCCGGCCGCGAACGCGTCGAGAAGCTGCTCGCGCGGACGGGCCTGACAGACCGCGTGACATTTCTCGGGGCCGTGCGCTACGACCGCATGCCGGCGGCGTTCCGCGCGGCGGACGTGTTCGCGCTGCCGAGCATCGCGACCCCGGACTGGCAGGAACAGTTCGGCATGGCGATCATCGAGGCGATGGCGTGCGGCGTGCCGGTGGTGACGACGCTGAGCGGCGCGATTCCCGAAGTGACGGGGGACAACGCGGTTCTGTGCCAACCGAACGATTTCGTGTCGCTGTTCGAGGCGATTCGGGACCTCGCGCTGAACCCGGAGAAGCGCGCGGAACTCGGCGCGCGCGCGCGGGCGCATGCGCTGCGACGATTCACGCTCGAGCAGTTCGCGGCGAACCTCGCGAACGCGTACGCGCCGCTGGTCAAGGTGCACGCGTGAGCGAGGCGCCGACGTTTTACGAGCAGTGGGGGCCGATCGGCCGGCGCGTGCGGCGCGCGGGACACATCGTGCGGCGCGTGGCGAAGACCTCGCTGGGGCTGAAACCCTCCATCCTGGTCGAGATCAAGTGGCGGCTGGGCGACGAGGTAATGGCGCTGCCGATTTACGAGGCGCTTCGCGCGCGCTGGCCGCACGGGCGAATCGACGTGCTCTGCAACTACCCGGAACTATTGGACGGCAATCCCTTCGTCGATTCCGTCAATCCCGAGGCGGCGTCGCCTGATTTGTATTACCTGCTGCGCGGCGCGCCGCAGTCCGAGTGGCGACTCGCATATTACGCGGACGAGGCGGAGGTCGCGGTGCCGCGATCGCGTCCGCACCTGTACTTTCGGGACTGGTCAACGCCGCTTGCAGATGAGCTTCCGAAGGGCGGCGGGCCGCTCGTCGCCATCGCGCCCGGCGCGAGTTGGGAGCCGAAGCGGTGGCCGGCGGAATCGTGGCGGATGCTCGCGTCCGCGCTCCAACGGCTTGGCTGCCGCGTGTTCGAACTCGGGGGGCCGGACGAACGGACGGGCATCGCGTGCACGTTCGCGGGACGCACGATGGTGGGCGACGCGGCGCGGTTATTGCACGCGGCCGACCTCGCGATTACGTCCGACTCGGGCCTGATGCACCTCGCGCGCGCGGCGGAGACGCGGACGATTGCGCTGTTCGGCCCGACGGACCCGGCGCTGTACATTCGCGACGACGACGGGTTGCGTCCGATGGGGAACGGCCGCGCGTGCGCGGGCTGCTGGAACGCGGGCCGGATGGAGCGTCCGGGCGCCTGTCCCATCGGGGAACCCGCATGCATGGGGACGATCGACGCCGCACGTGTCGCGGACGAAGCCGCGCTGGTCCTCGGCCTGCGGTAGGCGCCGATGCGCGCGCTTTTTCTGACGTTATATCCCGAGAGCGGCGCGAGTTCGCGGTATCGCGTGCTGCAGTTCGTGCCGTATCTGCGGGATCACGGCGTCGAGTGCACCGTCGCATGTCCGTTTGCCGAAGACGAATTCGCGCGGCTGCGCGCGGAGGCGGCGAAAGGTCGCGCGTGGAAATATCATCTACACGAGTTTCGCGCGCGGCTGCGGCAGATGCAGTCCGCACGGCGGTACGACGTTGTCGTGCTGCAGAAGGCGGTGATGTCGGCTTACGTACGGGGCATGGCCCAACTGGTCCGCGCGCGGGCGCGCAGACTGGTGTACGATATCGACGACGCGGTAAACCTGTCACCGCCGCACCCGCTGCCGCGGCGCTGGGCGTGGTTGGGCGACGCATCCCAGATCAACAAGCTGTTCGCGCGCGCGGACCTGGTGCTGGCCGGCAACGACTGGTTGAAGCAATCCGCGGAGGCGGCGGGCGGACGCGCGGAGTACTTTCCGACGGTCGTAGACACCGATCGGTTTACTCCCGCAGCGGAGCGGCGCGAAGCGGACTTCGTCGTAGGCTGGATCGGCGGGCCGAGCACGAGCGCACACCTGCGGCCGGTTGCGAAGACGCTCACGGCGCTGCACGACGCGGAGATCCGGCTGGTGGGCGCGGACCGCGTGCAGGCGAGCATTCCTGACGCGCAGTACGTGCCGTGGTCGCTCGGAACCGAGGTCGCGGAACTTCAACGCTTCTCGATTGGCGTGATGCCGCTGCCGAAGACGGAGTGGGCACGCGGGAAGTGTGCGCTGAAGGCGCTGCAATACATGGCGTGCGGCGTGCCGTGCGTGGCGACGCCGTTCGGCGCGGTGCTCGACGTGATCGAGGACGGCGTCAACGGCCTGTTTGCGGATTCGGCGGAGGAGTGGGTCGCGGCGATCGACCGCCTGCGAGACCCGGCGCTGCGCCGGCGGATGGGCGAGGCGGGGCGGCGCACCGTGGAGGAGCGGTTTTCGCTGCGCAAGGCCGTCCCACGCCTCGCGAAATTGCTGGAATCGGCGGCGCGATGAGCACGCGGCCGCGGCTGTGCATCGTGATTCCGTCGCTGAACGTCGGCGGGACGGAACGGCAGGTCCGGTACCTCGTGGAGGGGCTCGCGCCGACATTCGAGATTGACGTGGTGTGCACGCGCGAGCCGGGGACCTGGGCCAAGGACGTACAGCCGTTCGCCGAAGTGTTCGGGTTCGACATTCGGAGCGGATGGGACCACCGGCTCTTGTTTAGGTTGTCGAGCCACTTCAGCAAACGCAAGCCCGAGGTCCTGCAAACGTTTCTGTTCGGTTTCGATTTGGCGGCGAACATCGCGGCGCGCCGTGCGGGCGTGCCCGTCGTCGTGTCGAGCCGGCGCGAACGGGCCACCTGGAAGAAGGCGAGGCATGTTTGGATTCAAAAGCGCGCGAATTCGTTCGTGGACGCGATCGTGGCGAATAGCGCTGCAGTGGCTGCATTCAGCGCGGAGCAGGAAGCCGCTCCGCTCGATGCGTTCACCGTGATTCCCAATGCCGTCGCCATCGAGGATGATGACGCTCCGGCCATGGACGCGCGCGTGGAGATGACGGTCCCGCGGTCCGTGCCGTTGATCGGCATGGTGGCGAACTTCGCGCCGGAGAAGGATCACGAGCTGTTCGTCGAACTGGCCGAACGCGTGCGCGCGCAGCGGCCCGACGCACACTTCGTGCTAATTGGCGACGGTCCGCTGCGTGCCACGATCCAGCGACGGGTCGTTGACACGGGATTGGTCGACGCGTTCCGGTTCCTCGGGACGAAGGAGCGGCTTCGGCCATACTACGAGGCGATGGACGCCGTCGTGCTCACGTCAAAGACCGAAGGCCTGCCCAACGTCGTGCTGGAGGCGATGGTGTATGGCCGTCCGGTAGTCGCGGCCGCGGTCGGCGGCATCCCGGAGGCCTTAGAGGATTGCGTCACAGGAGTGCTGATTGAGTCCCGCAAGCCTGATGACTTCGCCGCCGCGGTGTTGGACTTAGTGAATCGTCCGGACGAGGCCGCTCGCGTCGGCCGCCAGGCCGCGATCACCGCGCGCGAGCGGTTTTCGCCGCAGGCGATGACGGAGGCGTACCGATCGTTGTACCTGCGGCTGCTCGCTACAAAGCGCGGGGCGGCCTGAACGTGTGCGGCATCTGCGGCATCGTCCACGCCGATCCGGCACGCACGGTGGACGCCGCCCGGGTCGGCTCGATGAACGCCGCGCTGGTGCATCGCGGACCGGACGACGAAGGCGCGTGGGTGCGCGGCGCGGTGGGGCTCGCGGCGCGGCGGCTGAGCATCCGCGACGTCGTGCACGGGCATCAGCCCATGGCGAACGAGAATGCGTCGTGCGTTGTCGTGTTCAACGGCGAGATCTACAACGCGGACGAACTCCGGGCCGACTTGCAGAAGAAGGGGTTCGCGTTCAGGACGCAGTGCGACACCGAAGTCGTGCTGCGCGCATATGAAGCGTGGGACGAGGGCGCGGTTCACCGGTTCAACGGCATGTTTGCGTTCGCCGTATGGGACGCCGCGCGCGACCGGCTGTATGCCGCGCGTGACCGCGTGGGCATCAAACCGCTGTACTTCACTGAGCGCGGCGGTACGCTGGCGTTCAGTTCCGAACTTGCGAGCCTATTGCGATCGGGCCTGGTCGATGGCGCACTCGACCCTGCCGCAATTGACGCATACCTGACGTATCTCTACGTGCCACATCCGGAATCAATCTTTCGCGGCGTGCGCCAACTGGGTCCGGGCGAATCGCTGACGTGGCACCGCGGCCGCGCGCGAATCGACACGTACTGGCGGCCGGAATTCCGCGCGACGCGATCATGGACGCTCGATTCGGCCGCGGAAACGTACAAGGAACTGCTCCGCGACGCGGTCAGACTCCAGTGCGTAAGCGACGTGCCGCTGGGCGCGTTCCTGAGCGGCGGCATCGACTCGACGTCCGTGGTGGCGGTGCTGGCGGAATCCAGCCCGATGCCGGTGAAGACGTTCACGATCGGGTTCGACGACGCCGAGTCCGATGAACGCGGGTATGCGCGGATGGCGGCGAATGCGTTTGCGACGCGGCACATCGAGCGCGTAATGCAGCCGGACCTGGCGGAGATGAGCGCGGAGCTCGTACGCCATTTCGGCGAACCCTTCGCGGACTCGAGCGCGATTCCTACGTGGATGGTGTCGAAACTTGCGCGCGAGGAGGTGACGGTCGCGTTGTCGGGCGACGGCGGCGACGAATTGTTCGCGGGGTACACGTGGCTGCACATGGCGTTGCGCGCGGGACGATTCGCGTCGGTGCCGAGGCCGCTCCGCGCGATGTTGGATGTCGGATTGAAACTGGCGCCGCGTTCACCTTGGTGGGACAAGGCCCGGCGGTTCAGTGCGGACGCGGCGCTGACGCCGATGGAGCGTCTGCAGCGCCGCGAGACGTGCTTCAACGCGGAGCAGCGGGCGGACGTGTATTCCCCGGCGGTTGCGAAGGCCGTGCATGCGCGCGGGCTCGACCGGTTCCGAGAATACTGGGAGCAGTGTTCGGCGTTTACGGATGAGGACCGGATGCTGTCGCAGGATCTGCGGATGTATCTGCCGGACGACATACTGACGAAGGTGGATCGCATGAGCATGGCCGCGTCGCTCGAGGCGCGCGTGCCGCTGCTCGATCATCGCATCGTCGAATTCGCGGCGACGGTGCCGTTTGAAATGAAGTACAATGGGGTCGAGTCGAAACGGCTCGTGAAGCACGCGCTCAAGGGCGTCGTGCCGGCGAAACTGCTCGAACAGCGCAAGCGCGGGTTCGCGATACCCGTGCACGCATGGCTGCGCGGCGAGTTGGCGCCCCTGTTCGAGGAAGCGGTGCTCGGCGCGGGCGCGCGATCGGCGGAGTGGTTCGAGCCGGCGGCAATGCGGTCGCTGTTCGCGGCGCATCGCGCGGGCCGGGAAAACCTCGGCCACCATCTTTGGGCCTTGCTCGTGTTTGAGCAGTGGTTGCGGTGGATGGAGACGGTGCCCGGCATGAAGGTCCGGTTGTAGGAGCATCCCGAGAATGCGGAACCGAATTGTGCTGATTGTGGCTTCGGCGTGCGTGTTTGTGAGTCACGCGGCGCTTGCGTTCGACATTCGCGAGATCGCGGGTACTACGTGGTTCGGCCTGTACATGGGCGGCAACAAGATCGGCTACGCTCAGAACGTCACGACGGTGAACGACGACGGCTCGGTGACGATGAGCCAGGACGTGACATTCCGGCTCGCGATGGTCGGCCAGAAACAGGAAATGCGGTCGGTGTCCGAGCGGAAGTACGCGGCGGACGGTGGCCTGGCGAGCGTGGACTCCGTGGTGAACGATCCGTCGGGCCGCAGCGAATTCTACGCGCGCGTGACGTCTAATTCGGTCGAAGTTCGGTCGGTGGTCGGCGGACGGGAATCGGTGAAGCACCTGCCGAAACCGCGGGAGACACTGGCAGACGCGATTCAGACGATGGAACGCATGAGCGACGGCGCGGCCGTCGGCGAGACGTACGCTTATTACCTGTTCGAGCCGATGTTTCAGCAGGAACTCGAGGCGAAGTGCGAGATTATCGCGATTGAGGAACGGGTGTTGGACGGCATCGCGACGAAAGTCTACGAAGTGAAGACCAGTCTGATGCCGATCGGGATGAGTTCCGTTTCGTACGTGACGGAGTCCGGCGATTTGCTCGAGGACCAGATTGCGAACGGTCTCATCACGATGCGCGTCGAGCCGGAGGCGGTCGCTAAGGACGTGAACTACACGAACGACACGATTGTGTCGAACGCGGCGATGCTGGATCGGCCCATCCGCGACCCGCGCGGGCGCGACACGCTGACGCTGCGCATCCGCGGGCCGCTGGGCGCGGAACACCTCTTCGAGGACGCGGGCCAGTCGTTCCAGTCGGGCCGGGACGGGTTCGTGTTCGAGGGCCGGAAATCTTCCGTGACCGGCACGCCGGCGACGCTGCCGATATCGGACGGCGACGCGTCGGAGTGGCTGGACCCGACGACGTTTGTGCAGAGCGATCACCCGGAAATCGTTGGGAAGGCACGCGAAATCGTCGGCGGCGAGACGGATTCGCTGAAGGCCGTGGAAAAGCTCGTTGCTTGGGTGTCGGACAACATGCAGCCGACCTACTCGGCGCGACTGACGAACGCGCTCGAGGTTTTGGAGAGTCTCGAAGGCGATTGCACGGAACACAGCGTGCTGCTCGTGGCGCTGGCGCGCGCCGCGGGCATCCCCGCGCGTGAGGTGGCTGGGCTAATCTACTCGAACCAGCCCCGGCCGGGTTTCTACTTCCATCAGTGGGCGAAGGTCTGGGTCGGCGAATGGATAGACGTCGATCCAACGTTCGACCAGGTGTATGCGGACGCGACGCACATCAAATTGTCCGAGGGCGACCTCGTCGAGCAGGTGAAGTTGTTGCCGGTCATCGGCCAGCTGCAGATCGAGGTGGTCGGCGAGTAACTCGGGCGGGGGCCGGGCATGATGCGCGAAAACTGGAAGCGGCGGGCCCGGCGTGCGGGCATCGTGCTCGGCGCGTTGCTCGCGGCCGCGGCGATCGCGTGGTGGACGGGACTGCCGCAGGAACGCCTCGTCGCGTGGGCGATTCGTCAGAATCTCGGCGCCGAGGCGGTGGTGCAGTGGGGCGGGATCGCTCCCGAACTCCGGATCAAGCGCCTCGAACTGTATCCCGATGCTGACGCAAAGCGCGCCGGCGATCCGCTGCTCGTGGCGGAGGACATTGCGATTGCGTACAAGCTCTTCCCCGCGGACGGCCGGCGGGTGCCGCTGGTGCGCATCGGGCGCGCCGAATTGACCGCGGACATACGCGATCCGGAGAAGCCGAACTATCGGTTCCTGTTCTCACGCGAAGCCGGGTCGGCGGCCGCCACGTCCGGGCCCTCGGACACCTACATTCCCAAGAGCATCACGGTGGACGCCGTTACCGTCGTGTCGCGCACCGCGAACGGCCGCGGCACGTTTGGCCCCGTGCAACTCGTCGCGGACGTGACAGACTTGAGTACGGCGGCGGCCATGTACCGGTCGGCGCGCGCAACCGTGGCCTGGGTCGCCGTGGACGGAGAGAAGACCGACGTCTCGAACATCGTGCTCGAGGGTGAGGCGAAGATCAATGCGGACACGTTCGCCTGGAAACAGAAGCTTGACGCGCCGGGATTGGCCTATACGATCCTGACCGCGGAAGGCGATCTGACCGGGAGTGACCCGGTGGTGAATGCCAGGGTGACTGAATTCACGCTTGCGGGGAATCGCCTTGCGGCGTTTCTCGAGGCGATCGATGCGCCGCTACGGTTCGACGAGTTCGACATCGAATCGGGCGAGGCGCAGGTGGTGCTGGCGGAGTCGCCGCGGTTCGCCGCGAAGGCGTCGGCGAGCATGCGCGCGCCGGCGCTCGGCGGCGCGGCGCAACCGCTGTACGCGGACACCGCGCGCGTGCAGCTCGATGCGGTGCGCGAGGATGAACTCGCGGCGAAGGTGACGATGACGCTGTCCCAGGACCAGACGGTCACCGCGGAACTGCGCGGTGACGACCTGGCCGGCGCGGCGACGCTCGATTCGGGCCAGTGGACGCGCGCACAGCTCCTGGCGGCGCTGCCGGAAGCCTTCCGGGGAAACGTGCAGAAGCTTGGCTTCGAATCATTTCTCGCCTCTGCGGACGTCGAGTGGAGCGAGGACGGATTTGTCGCGAAGGCGAGCGCTTCGTCGCAGGGTGGCGGGGAGTCGACGCCGCCGATCTACTGGGCGCTGGATGCGAAGGGGCCGCGCGATACGTTTGCCGGCGTCGAGGGTACGCTCGAGGCGCGGCTGGGCGACCGCCGGATCAACGCGACAGCGACATACACGGGGGACGACACCTACCACGCGGAGGCGCGCATCGAGGAGGTCCAGATTGGGCCGTGGGTGCAGTTGTTTGCTGGGGACGAAGCGGCGGAGGGCGTGCTGGGCACGATCGAGGGAGCGATCCTGGCCCAGGCGAACGGCAAAGACGCGCCGCTGACCATTACGCCGGAGTTTCACCTGCGCCAGTTCGCCTACGGCGACGTAGCGCTGGACGAGATCACGCTCGCGGGTTCGATGGAGTACGACGCTGTCGAACAGCGGCTGGAAATCGATGAATTGCGCGCGGACTGTGTTGACGGCATGACGATGTTCCGTCTGTCGAATTTTTCATACCACACGGATGACAGGATCGGTGTGGGCGAGTTCGCCGCGGGAGCGAACCTCGGCGTCGTCGGAATGGCGCTGGGATATCCGGAGTTGTTCGGGTCGAGTACGTTCGACGAGGGCACGATCCGGATCCGCAGGTCGGATATCGAAATCGGTTGTCGCGTTTTTTCCGACTACGTCGGATGGGTCGATCCGCTCCTGCCCTACGGAGTCCACCTAACCGGCGCGCTTGCCGTCGAGTTCAATCTCGACCGTAGAGAGGGCGAACTGACGCACGGTGAGGCGAAGGTGGGAGACGGGACCACGCTCCGGTTCGTGGACACGACCTTCAAGGCCGAGCCGTTGCTCGCGCAGGGCCGGTTCGAGTGTGACAGCGACTTGCAGGTGGCCGTCGCGATGGGCTGGATGGCGGAGGCTGACGGGTCGCTCGTGGAGCGGTCGGCCTTCCGGCTCGATGCCGACGGCTTTGCGGCGGACTGGACCCTGAACCTCGACGCGGCGAAATTGATCTTGCCGGAGAACGCGGGCACGGCGGAGCACCTTGCGTTCGAGGGGTCCGGCACGTACCGCGACGGACTCGGCGGATCGGGGTCGGTCCGCGCGGCGAAATTGACGGCGGGCGGCGGGTCGATACTCGACGCGGCCGGTCCCGCGACATTCGAGGGCGAGACGATGATCATTTCACCGGCGACAGGCACGCTTTTCGGCGGCCAGGTCCGCGCGCAGGTGGATGTCGGCGTGCTGATCGAGGACATGCCCATCGTGTTGACCGGATCCTTCGACGAGATCGATCTGGCGATTTTCACGGACGAGGTGAAACCGCCGAACACGTCGTTGACGGGGACCGCGCTGGGCACGATCAACGTCCTGTATTCGGCCAAGGGCCTCGACTCGTTCACGTTTGACGCAAGCGCGCCGGGAGGCCTCAGCGTCAACCGGAGTCTCGTTTCGGACCTACTTCAGTCGGACAAGTTCCTGGCCGGAGCGGGCGAACGTATCGCCGAGCGTGCAATGGATAAGTTACTTGGGACGGCACCGCAACGGCCCTTCGACACCGGGCGGATGCACGTGTACCTGGACAGCGGAAAGATTCAGGGAACGGCTGAACTGAGAAGCGTGAAGACGGAGGCGTACAACGGGCTGAATTTGACGGTTAACCTTGACATGGACCAGTCCGCGCTGGCCGAGGCGCTGAAGGTATTGGAAGAATCCAACCTTGGAAACGTGGAATTCTAGCCGGTTTTGGGGCAAAATAGAGAGTATACGGGGGTCCGTATGAATGATTCGGGGGCCGCGGGCGTCTAGTCCCGCGAGGAGGGTCCACTCATGAAGCGCGCATCGATCACGGCACTGGCTGCCGTCGTGGCCGTTTTCGGCGGCTGCGTTGTGATACCCGATACGTTTGACGCGAACATCAACGTCACCATCCGCCACATCCAGGAACAGGCGGATCAGCTGCTTGACTATGTGTCGGGCAAGTCCGATGCGTTGCCGCCGATCGGCGCGCCGGAGCCGGAAGGCAATTCGATGCTCGAGCGCGTGCTCGACGCGATCGATCCGGTGCAAACCGCGTACGCCGCAGACCTGAACGAGTCCTCGCCACGCGTGCAACAGATTGCGAACAGCATGAAGACCCGCTTCAACGATGTCGAGGCGGCCAAGAAGACGGGCGCGGTCGGTGAGAACAATCGCGGGTTTCTGGAAATGGTGAAGCCCGATGCGATCGCGGACGCGGACCAGCGCAACACGGTGCAGCAGACGATCGCGGCGGAAAACAACGACCGGAAGGCGCTCTACCAGGAAATCGCGCGGCTCAACAGCGATCAAAACCTGACCGTGAGCGCGGTGGAGCGCGTCTACGCGCAGAAACGTCTGGAGCGCGCCAAGTCCGGCGAGTCGTTTCAGTTGCCGCCGGCCGGTCCGGACTTCGACGCGTTCGCGGCGAGCGCCGCGGGCAAGGCGCTGGGCGGTGACGCGAAGCCGGGTGCGTGGGTCACAATCAAGTAACGTCCGCGCGAGTCAACAGACTGAACATTCATCGCGCGAGGGGTGACCCCCTCGCGCGAGTTTATTTTGGAGAGGCCGCGAGTTGGGCGCATGGTCCGGGTTGCGCCGGACGCGAAGCGGCTGAGTCAGTGGACGCCGCGCGGTGCCGTTTGCTACGATCCGCGCTCCGCACATGCACGCGAATACAGTTCCGGAGAGGTGGCCGAGTGGTTGAAGGCGGCGGCCTCGAAAGCCGTTGTGCGGCCCTGCCGTACCGTGGGTTCGAATCCCACCCTCTCCGCCATCAACTGACGCCGCGCTCCTGATCGCGATCGCCGGTCCCGGCGCTTGGGCGAAATTCCGGGTAGTGCCGCCGTTGCGGGACAAGAAGGAGCCTTGAGGCAACGGCGTTTCGCCGGAAGCCCGCGCACGAGGCAGCACGTCCCGCTGCGCCAACTCGCGCGGGGACGCCCTGCTCATCAGCCGACCCGAGATTCCCAGAGTGCCGGACAGACCGCGGCGCGTGTCGTATAGCCTGTTCTTGCAACGACTTCCAGCAGGCGACACCGCGTTCGCTGCGCGCACGCCGGAATTCCATAAACTACTGTATGATATGAGTACTTGACTACACAAAACTCCCGTGATATAAGGCACCTTGTTACGTTCTAATTGCTGTTTGCGTTGTCGATGGGAGGTGCCGCATGCCGTCGTCGCAATCCCTGCATCGCCATCGCGTCGTGCTGTTCGTAATCGCCACGCACATCGTATTGGCGGGCGGAAATGCCTCGCCGCAGACAACGTCATCGGCGAGACTACTCCGCGAAGGCACGGAACGGGAGTCCGCCGGAGAGTTCGCGGCGGCGGCGCGCGACTACTTCGACGTACTCGACCGGTACCCCGGCACGCCCGATAGCCGCGACGCTTATGCGAGACTGACGGCGCTCTCCGAGTCCGTCATCGCGGGAACCATTCCGGCGGGGGAGATGGAGGAGTTTGAGTCGAGTCTGCCGGGGTGGGAATCGGCCCGATCGCCGGAGAGCAGATACCTGCTATTGGGTTTGGCGTATACCAAGGCGGCCGCGTTGCGACAGGCAGGCTTGTATACGGCGGCCAGAGCGGCTTATGCGGATACGGCCGTTCTGTCGGTGCGATTCATCGAGGAGTTCCCGGATCACCCGCTCCAGTTGTTCGCTCACCGGCATTTGTTCGAGGCGAGCCACAAGTTGGGGACGGAAGCGTTGGCCGACCTCGAAGCACAGCTTGCCGTCTGGATTGCAGCGGATAGGACCTTGCGGAGTCACGTATCGAGGGTCTTCCGCGCCCTCTATTTGGAACGCGTTGCCGGCGAACTCACGGAAGCTACGCTCGAACTTGCGAGCTTTGTAGAAGAGTCTCGGACCGGTTGGCTGGACGCAGTTCTCGACGATGCCAGCGCGTATGAATCGCTCAAGGCGTGGTACCTGTTTTACACGGGTCACGCGAACGCGTTCATCGGCGACATGCAGAAAGCGCGTGAATACTTCGAGGAGCTGGACTCGTTGTACGCGGATCAAGGCGAGCTTAGCGACCGGGGTGCTTACTACCGGGCATTCGTCGAAGAAGCTCTATCGCTTACAGATTCGTCCGTCCGGATAAACGCGTTCGAGCTGTATCTGGCGGAGTATCCCCGCGGCATATATGCGCCCGTTGCGCTGCAGCGTATCGCGGAGGTGCATGCCCAGGACTTGGATCTCGATGCGGCCGCGCGCACGTACCGGCGAATCCGTGACGAGTTTCCGGAATCGGCGGAAGCGCTGAGCGCGGAAACATCCCTCTTTGAACTCGCCCGCGATGCGGGCTTGGCGCTCAGCGGCGTGCTGCCGACGGACCTCGTGACGCTGGCGCGAAGTTGCGGCCCGACCAGCTTGCGGAACTTGCTGGTAAGCCGTGGAATCTCGACAAGTGGACGAGAGATCGCACTCGCGTCCGGCAGCACGGGTGGAGGCACCACGATTGAGGGCCTGATCCGGGCGGCGCGATACAAAGGCGTGGATCTAGAGATCCTCTCCGGGGCGCCGCTCTCTGAAGTCTCCGGGCCGTTTATTGCTCTGCTGGACGACGATCACACGGTGTTGGCCGAGTCCGTGGGAAAAAGTCAGGTGCGGCTCCGAAACATGGATGAACCACCGGTCGTCGTGCCGCGAGAGGTTTTCGAGTTGTACTGGAGCGGAATCGCGATCGTGTCCGGATCGCATGAAGGATTGTCGACGAAGCGGATGCCGGACGAAACGCTTGCGCAGATTGTGGTCGGCGCAGGTGACCTGGAACCGGATGAACTCCCGAACGATTTGGCCAGCAATTGCATTAACGTAGAACCACCGGAGAACTGTGAAGAGGATGCGGCGGGTTGGGGCGGTGCCGGGATGTCGCGATTCGATTTGGCGGTCGGCGGGACCGGAAAGAATGGGGTGGCCCAGTACTTCCAGGCGTACGGCGCGGGATCGCCGGTTCAGAACATGGGCCTGCCGAACCAGGATTACCGATCGGGGATTCTGAGCGACAACATCAACCTAAAACTGAATGCGTTCCAAGCGGCTACTCAGATTTGGGCGCGCGACATCACCATCGATACAACCGGCGGAATGCAATTGAGGTTTTATCGTTCCTACGCGAACACGCGCGGGCACCACAATGGGTATTATTACGATAACTATAACGGTGACGGTCCCGCGTTTAAGAACAACATCGGCAAGAGTTGGACGCACAGTTTCAACCAGCACATTCGCGTCTCCAGCCTGGGCGGCTACCTAGCAGTGCACAACGAACGAGGCTTTCCGCAGATTTACTCGAAGACCGCCACCGTACCGGAGTTCAACATCGAGATATTCGAGCAAGGCTCGATCAGTGAGAACGACGATCAGGGTACTACGGCCGGCAACAGTTACCGCATCCACCGGGACCTGACCACCGGACGGTACACGTTGTTTCTTGCGGACGGTCTAACGTATGGATTCTCGGCGCCCCAGAACTCGTACTCACGACTGGAATCGATCACGGACACGAATGGGAATGTCATTACACTCACGTACAACAGCGCGAACGTCGAGACGGGCAAACTGATACGAATCGACACCCCGGCTGGCGATCCACGCTACTTGGAGATTGCGTATCGCCCGTTTGGTCTGATGGACAAGATCGAACTCAAGTCGGGCGGGGCTGTGCTTCAGCGAGTGGTCTATGGCTATTCGAATGGGTTCTTGACGTCCGTACAGCTGAACGATCAGCCCGAACTTCTGAGGTACGAATACGGCCAGTATGCGCACCCGAGCTCGCCTGGCATCGGAGAATACATCTCCCGGATCACCGATCGGGACGGCAAGGTCTACGACATCGAATACACGTATGAGGTGGCGGAAAGCAGCGGCCAAAACTACCTGCACGCGCGCACGGTCAAGCTGACCTATCCGGATGGGTCATACACGCATCTAGACCGTCCAAGAAGCCCGCCGAAGGGTGTTCTCACCAATCACGCATTCGGCCAGGAACTAAACCGCCAGTCGGCATTTCCCGGGCCGAAGAACCGCCGGACGCAGAACCGCTACATCGTGCGGCCGGACGGGACCAGCGATCGGTGGACGTACACGCTGGATCTCGAGCGGGACCTTCAACGGGTCGTGCTCCCGTCGATGCAGGGTCAGCCGGTGCCGAACTATTACGAATACGCGTACACCGGGAACGGGAGGATTCAGTCGGTCACCGAACCGGACGGAGACGTGTGGCTCTGGGAATACAACACCGGGCCGTTTCAACAGAACCTGCACCCCATCCGCCAGACGGATCCCGTGAAGGGGATGAGCGAATTCCAGTACGACGTGAAGAACCGCATCCAGACGATCCTGGAGCCGTTCGAGGACGACTTCGACGACGGCGACCTGGCAGGCTGGTCGGTGAGCGGCACGTGGGACCTGACCAGCGGCGCTGCGCGCAGTGGCGGCAACCCTGTGGCGGAGTCCATCTACCGGACTGTGAATGACGATGACTACGACGTGCAGTTCAGCTATACGTTGCACAATACGAGTCAGAGTTTCTACTACGGCGCGGTCCGTATGCGCTACATCACCTCGACCGGGGCGAGGATCGAGGTCCGCTTTCACCCCAACCAGGTTGCCGCGTATCTCTACAATGGCAGCAGCTTTTCCCTGCTAGGGAACAACACCCAGGCCACATCGATCCAGGGAACGGAGTACCGCGTGCGTGTCGCCCTGCAGGGCGGCAGCATCAAGGTCTGGCGGCATGCCGGCAACAATCCGGACGCGTTGGTACTCGATCTGAACAACGCGCCTCTTTACGACGGATCGAGGCTGATGTTCTATGCGCGCATCGACACGGACGTGACGTACGACGACATCCTGTGTTCTGCCGAGGACCTCCGCCAGAACACGACGTACACGTACACTCCCGCGGGCGACATCGCGACGAAGTCGATCGGCGGGCAGACCTGGAGCTACGGCTACACGCCCGAGGGGTTCGTGCAGTCCGTGGCCGAGCCGGATGCATCGGTGATGAGCGCGACGTACGACGGACTGGGCAACGTCACGTCGATGACCATGCCGGATTTGGGGTTAATGGAGTATTTCTACGAGGATCCGCTCCATCCCCGGAAGCCCACCGAGGTCCGCCATCACCACGGCGGATCGTATGTCTATACCTACAACAATAGCGGCCGTCTCACGCTGAAGACGCGCGACGACTTGTTCGAATACGAGGAATACGAATACGACTCGCTGAACCGGCTCTGGAAGAAGAAGAACCTTGCCGGCGCGGCCACGACGATTCTCACGCGCGACGGACTGGGGCGGATCACGCAGGCGTCGGTTGCCGGCCAGGGTACGACGACCTACATCTACGATTACGCGCACCGGCTCAAGGATGCGTATTACCCCGATGGCCGCGAGGAACACAACACATACGGCGACAACGGCTGGGTCGTGCAACAAACCAACGAGAATGGTTTGACGATTTCTTTTCCGACGGGATACGCGCCGAGCGCGCACTCCATCGATGCGAAGTACGAGCCGGCGGATCCGACCCCGCACATGCACGCCGAGGACAACGGCGACGGGTGTTGCGAGGACGACAATCACTGCCATTGCGAAATCGATGACGAGACCCGGACGATCGATCCGTACACGGAATTCGACGACGACGCGGAGTCCATGCGCGTTTCGATGGAAGAAGATCTCGAGTCGAGGGGCGCGTTGTCCGAGGTCGAACTCACCATTGAAAACCACGTGACCGCGGAGATAGGCGAAGAGTGCTGTCCGGAATTTGAGCATCCCACAGACTATACGCAAGTAGACGGCCTGTACACCGTGACCGGGGACGTGGAGTTGGCCAATGACGGGCCGTTCACCTTCGTGTTTGATCAGGTGCTCGACGACGGGAGAAGGATCATCGGATCCATCACGATCGATCCGGAGATTTCCATCGAAGTCGGCGGACAGTTACTGGTCAATGGAAAACACGAGGCCGAGTGTGACGAATGCGTAAGACTGGAAGGGGAGGCCAGCGTTACGATCGACATGGAACTCCCTGCGACCACCGCGCCGGGCGCATACATCGCCGTGCCGGTGGGCAACCCGGAGCCCGTCGACATTCAGACGATCCAAAAGTCGATCCGGCTCGTGCTCGAATCGGAGGAAATAGAGTACATCGGGCGAGATTGTCCCCTAGAGCCAATCGAGACCGAGCCGCCGTGTGAACGGGTGCAGAAAGCCGTAATTTCGGCAACCGTGGCGACGAGCGACGGCGTCATTACGATCACCTCGCTGCCGACCGAGATTGTCCCGGCGGAAAACCCCTGCCCGCCCGACGACGTGGATGGCGACGGCATTCCGAACGCGGACGACCCGGATATGGACGGGGACGGCATTCCGAACAATGAAGACCCCGATATGGACGGGGATGGGGTGCCGAACGCCCAGGACGCGTGTCCGGATTCAGCGCACGACACGGACGGTGACGGCATTGAGGATGCGTGCGACAACTGCCCGACGATCCGCAACCCGGACCAAGATGATTTCGATCTGGACGGAATTGGGGACGCGTGTGATCACGACTTCAACCAGAACGGCGAACCTGACGAGGAAGAAGCTGAGAACGACGAGGAACTTGAGAGCGAGACCGGCAAGGACTACGGCCCGGAAGACCAGGATGAGGACTCCCCGCAGCCGGATGACACGGGTGGCGATCCCGTGCTATTGCACTCGGGCGAGTTCTACGAACAGATGGAGGACCTCCGGGTCGGGCGCGGCGTCATGGACCTCGCTTGGACGCGGACGTACCGCTCGCGTTATGCATCCGAGGCGTCCGGTGTGGGCGGCGGGTGGGACCACCCGTACAACATCTGGGTGGCGGTGGAACAGGCCGGCAGCGAAGAACTAGGTTGGCTGCCCTTGAGACGGCTGATCGTTCATGACGGCGGCAGCGGGCGCACGCAGATGTGGACGCGTGAGACGCGAACGACCCGCGTGTGGTCGAATCCCGACACGATCGGACACCTGTATACGCTTTTCGGCACGACCGGGTTGTTCTGGGCGCCGGAGAACGAGTTGATCCTCAAACGGCCGGACGGCACCAAGTGGATCTTCAACGTAGCCGACGCCATGGGCCTGGACGGGGAGGACGGACTCAAACGCGCGCCAATTCAGCGGATCGAGCACGCCGAGGGCGCGACGATCGAGTTCGCGTACACGGGCGGACGGTTGACGGGGATCACGCATAAGCACGGGACCATCGTGTCGCGACATTGGACCGTCTCATGGACGAACGGCCGAATCTCCTCCGTGAGCGACGACGCGTCCGGGCTGGCAGTGTCTTATACCTACCAGGAGTCTGGGGACGAGGTGCTTTTGACCTCGGTCACCCACGTGGACGGGACCACGACGAACTACGAGTACGACGTGCCTGCGGGGAACTATCCACTGCTGACGTCGATCACGGACGGCCGCGGCAACATGTACCTGCGGAACCATTACGATCCATCCGTCATTGGCCGGATCCAATCGCAGGAGTACGGAGGTGAGGCGACGCTCGCGTCCGGCCCCGGTTACGCGTGGTACTTCACCTACGCTCCAGACGGGACGGCGATGGGCGGCCCGGCGGGGTCGCGGGCGCGCGTCCTGGTCACTCCCACGCGGGAGGTCCGGGTGTTTTTCTTCGACTCGGACTCGCGCCTGATGGAACGCCGCGAATTCGAGGAATTGTACCCGGCGACGAATGCCCTGCCGCCGTTGACGATCGAACTGACGGCCTGGGTCACGTCGTCCACGTTCGCCGAGACCTCGTACTCGTATGAGGACGAGCTCGATCTGGTGAATGTGATCACGTATCCGGACGGGTCGACGGAGGATTACGACTACGACCTCGAGAGCGGCTACTGGCACCGGCGGGGCAACCTGCTGTCGAAGACGTATCAACCTGCCGGAGCGGCGCCGCCGCAGACCCAATCGTGGAGCTATGCGACGTTCGGGTTGACCGGATTCATCGGCAACTACGGCGGTCGTTCACGGGTGCCCGCTGTCTACACGGATCCCAAGGGCCATCAGACCGTTCGCGCGTACCTCTCCGACGGGCGATTGCAGTCGATTCAGTACAGCGGTACCGGCGTGTCGGAGTCGTTCGGCTACCGTTCCGCCCCCGGTCGCGCAGCGCTGCTCGATCGGCACACGGTCACGCAGACGGGCGGCGGAGGCGCGACCGAGTTCGAGCGCGTGGTGAGGTACGAGTACGACTCGCACGATTACGTCAATAAGTCGATCGTCGATCGGGACACGGAACCCGATCTGGTGACCACGTTTATTAACGACACCCTCGGCCGGCCGACGGACGTCATCGACGCGAATGGAAACACGACCACGTACGAGTACGACGAGAAGGGGCGCGTCGTCCAGGAGGTGTCCCCGCCGATCGTTCCGGTGACGGGCGCCGCGGCATACACGGTAACGACCGACTACGTGTACGACGGGAACGGAAACCTCGAGTCGATGACAGTCGACAATCTGGACAAGAACGGCGCGCCGGTCGCCGGAAACCCGCGCCTGACGACGCTGTTCGAGTACGACCTGCTGAACAACCGTATCGAGGTGCGCGAGGAAGTCGGGTACGCCGCCACAGGCGCGATCGCCGACAACGTGTACCAGTTGCGGACGTTCGACTACACCGAGACCGAGCAGATCGAGGAGGTCACCGAGCCGGACGGTCGCCGTTCGTCGATGACCTACGACGGCCGCGGCCAACTCGAGACCGTTACGCAGCGCGACACGCTGGGCGCCGCATTGTCCACGGCGGCGTACGACTACGACCCGATGGGGAACCGGCGCTTCGAGACCGTGTCCGCGGCGGGCATCGCGGACCGGGTCACGGAATGGCGGTATGACGTGTATAACCGGCTCGAACGGCGCATCGATCCGCTCGGGAACTGGGTCGAGTTCGCTTACGACGCCAATAACAACGTCGTTCGCCAGTCGGTGGTGGGCGACTACTACGGCACGAGCGACGTCCCGTCGGACGCGATCCTGGCCGAAACGACGTTCACCTACGACGCGCTCGATCGCGTCGAAACGGAGACGCAATGGGGCTTCGATCCGTCGGTCGGCGTGGTGACGCGGCCGGGATCGGCGCAGGCGTCCGTCTCGGCGTATGGGTATCTAGGCCTCGATCGACCACGCACGGTTACCGATCCGGAGGACCACGTCTGGACGAACGGATACGACGACGCGGGGCGGTTGGAGACGGTGACCGATCCGAAGCAGAACGTGCAGCGGTTCTTCTACGACGCGTCGGGCAACGTGACACGGCGCGAACTGGACGCGAAGAGCGACGTGGACGCCAGCGTGACGACGTATGTGGTGGAGACGGAGTACGACGCGGTGAACCGGCCGGTCCGGTTGAAGAACGTGTTTACAAACGGCCAGGGCCAGCCGCAGGAAGATGTGACGGAGATCGCGTACGACGGGCGGGACAACGTCGTGTACACGAAGGACGCCGAGGGCCGGATGGTCGATCGGGCGGTGGACGGCCTTGGGCGGTTGCGGTCGGCCGAACACCGAGACGCGCAGGCGGCGCTGATGGCGGGCTACTCGCTCGCGTGGGACCCGGCGACCGGCCGCCTCACGGGCCGGCAGGACCCGACGCAGAACGCGACGGCATACGCGTACGACGATGCGGGGCGGCTCTCCGGCAAGACGTTCGCGGACGGCACGCAGGTGGCCTACGGGTATAACGCGCTGGGCGAACTGACGGACACGACGGACGCGAACGGGAGTGTGACCGTGATCGCGCCCGACGCGCTGGGCCGCGTGGCGGACATGACGATCGCTCCGGGCACGGGCGTCGCGTCGGCCGCGACGTTTGTGGAGTACCGGTACGACGGCGCGGGGAACGTGGTGTACGGCGCG
>CAYUZD010000013.1:0-21897 GCA_964449475.1 uncultured Nitrospirales bacterium | reverse complement strand
ACCGGCGACAAGAACTTCTGATACAGCCGAATCGCGCCGATGAGCAGACTACTCATGCAACGCGCCTCCCTGGCGGAAGAGCCGCGTCAGCGCTTCCTGGCACTCCGCACCCGACATGCCCGCTGCGGCCGGTTTGGCCACGATGACCATGCGCAGATCGTCTTCGAGCCGCGCACGGCTCTTGCGGTACGCTTCGCGGATACAGCGCTTGACCCGATTCCGCACGACGGCGCCGCCGATCTTGCGCGACACGGTCATGCCGAACTTCCGCCCTTGCCCTTCGTTCCGGGCGACGTAGCAGATGAAGGCCTGTCCAACCGTCCGGCGCCCCCGATCAAACACCTCGCGATATTCACGAGGCGAGGTCAGGCGCTCGCGGCGTGGAAGGGATTCCCTGCCCGGCACGTAAGGCTCACCACCCATAAACTGGTCTGCACGGCCCATGCCGCACACCAGTCCGGTCTCAACTTTGGCGCGCGCAGCCATCCGGCCCGCGCGCGGCTTGCAACTAAACTGTCAACCGCTTGCGGCCCTTCGCGCGGCGCCGCTTGAGGACCTTGCGGCCGTCCGCGGTAGCCATGCGGGACAGAAACCCGTGCGTCCGTTTGCGGCGCACGTTTGAAGGTTGGTACGTCCGTTTCACTGTGGCGCTCCCAAGTGTGACCCATCGAAGGTCGATTGAGTTGGCGTCTGACTCGGCATCCGCTCTGCACGGGGGCGAATCCGGCTAGGGGGCCCCACAGCGCAACTTCTGCCCATCAAAAGGCTTGCACAGCGTAAACGAGTAAGCGGACCAGTGTCAAACGCGCGCGGGCGTCCGGGAGGAGACCCTTGTCCCGGCTGCACGCGGCCCGGTCGTCCAAGGGATACGTAGAGCCGTCAAATCTCATCTTGCCGTGTCCGGCGGCCCTGTGTCAGTATCGACGGCAGCGAAGGCGATACTGCGGGGGAGGCGGCAGCGTGGATCGGGAAGAAGCCAAGGTACGGTTCCAGGACGCCGACCGCCTGTTCCAAACCAAGCAATTCGACGCCGCGCTGCGCATCCTGTCTGAACTCAATCGCGACTTCCCCAACGAGCGTCACGTCCTGTATCCGTTGGCGCGGTGCCTCACGGGCCTGAAGCGATACCCCGAGGCGCGCGACATCGCGCAGCGGCTGGTCACCGAATTCCGCTACCTGCCCGCGCAGGATCTCGTCGATCGCATCGACCGGTTGCAGGCGCTTCATGATCCGGACATCGAGACGCCGACTCTGCCGAGCGGTCTCGAAGACATCATGCTGACTCCTGCTGGCTTCGGCGGCAATCACCAGGCGTCGCCGACGGGCGCGTCATCGGGGGGCGGCTGGCAGCCATACGTGCTGTGGGTCTCTCTCGTGTTCGTGGGGTTCATCGCGCTTGTCGCGGTCACGTTGACGATCGGCCGGCCGATGATCGACTACTACATCGACTACTTCAAGAACCTCGAGCAGTACGCGTCCGATCCCGGCAGCGTCCCCCCGATGCCGATGGGGCCGTATTTCATCGTCTCCATCGCGAGCTATGCGTACAGCTGGGTGATCAGCAGTTTGTGCGGCTATGCCGCCATTCGCGTGATGGGCGCGCTCCGGTTCGATGACTTCGGCGAAGACATGAAGGACGTGGGCCTGTACACGTTCTACATCTTCCTGATCAATCTGTTGCCGGGCATCCTGATGGTGGTGGCCGGTGAAGTGATGGATCCGGAACAGAATCCGGCGGCATTCTTGGGCATCATCGGGCTCGGCCTGATGTTGATGTTTGCCGGATGGGTCGTCACGCTGGTGATGCTGAAGCGGCATTGGGAACTCACGATCGGCAAACTGATCGGCGTAGTGCTGCTGTTCTTCGTGTTCGCGACGATGGCATCGCTGGTCTATGCCGTTGCGTACTACGGCATCATCGTCGTGGCGGTCATCTCGGCCTGATTACCGGATCCGCGCTCCCGGCGTGCAAAACCCCGCGTGTTTTTTGTCTAATAGTGGGTGATTGTCGGCGGTAACGAGGCTGTATGAAGACGGTACGACTTGTACTCCAGGTGGTGATTGCGGGAGTTGTGTTCGCTGGAACGACCGCGAGCGCTGAACCGCCGCGATTCGATCCGGCGGCGCCTCCCGCAAAGCTGCTCTCCGAGTACCGGTTCTTCCTCGATGGCGCGAGACAACTTCCGAACACCGGTGTCGTTCCGTATACCATCAATTCGCCGCTCTTCTCGGACTACACGGAGAAACACCGTTTTGTCTATCTTCCGCCCGGCGCGACCGCGACCTACGACGAGCGGGACGTGTTCTCGTTTCCGGTGGGCAGCGTCATCATCAAGACCTTCGGCTACCTGAACGACATTCGTGACGCGTCCAAGGGGGAACGCATCATCGAGACGCGTCTGCTCGCGCACACGGACAAGGGCTGGGTCGGTCTGCCGTACTTGTGGAATACGGACGCGACGGATGCGGCACTCAAGGTCGCCGGGACGACCGTCGACGTCGAGTGGATTCACTACGACGGGTCGAAGCGGACAAACAACTACATCGTGCCCAACTTGAACCAATGCAAGGGCTGTCACGAACAGGGCGGTGCGTTGCAGCCGCTGGGACCGAAGGCGCGCAACCTCAATCGGGAGTTCGATTACGGGGCAGGCCCCGTGAACCAGTTGAGCCACTGGACCGCCGCGGGCATCCTCGCCGGTGGGCCGGCCGATCCGGCCTCCGCCCTTCGCCTGGCCGAATGGACCGACCCGTCGACCGGCACGGTCGCGGAACGCGCGCGGGCCTATCTCGAGAACAACTGCATGCACTGCCATAACCCGAAGGGGCCGGGCAACACGACCGGACTCGATCTGACGTTTGACCAGCAGGATCCGCTCAAGTACGGCGTGATGAAGCCGCCCGTGGCGGCCGGCCGCGGGGCGGGCCATGCGCTGTTCGACATCGTGCCCGGCAAGCCGGATGACTCGATTCTCTATAACCGTCTGGCGTCGACCGACCCCGGTATCATGATGCCGGAGTTGCCGCGCCGGCTCGTGGACGACGAAGGGCTGGCGCTCATCCGCGAGTGGATTTTAGAGATGGAGCCGAATTCGGTATCCTCGGGGCAGGATTGAGCTAGAGCAAGTCGGCCGCGGTGGGAGCGGCCTGCGGCAGCGGCGGGAGAAGAGGTCGCACGTGGGCGCTACAAACGTTTCACTTGAGCCGAAGGCCATCCTGGCGCGCAGCAAACTCTTCGGCACGCTGGACGCACCGTCGCTTGACCGGCTGACTCGCCACTTCGAGCCGGTCGTCTATCAGCTTGGCGAAGTGATCTACCGCGAAGGCGAACCCGGCGACGCGATGCTCGTCATCGGCGACGGCGACGTCGAGGTCGTCAAGCTGGTGGGCCAGTCCGGGCACGTCCTGAGCCGGCTCGGCCCGGGCGAACACGTCGGCGAGATGGCGATGATTTCCTCGGAGAAGCGCAGCGCCACGGTCCGCGCGGCGAGCACAGTCTACGGCCTGAAGCTCGACCAGGTCGAGTTCGACGGGCTGCTGGACGACGAACCGCGCTTCGGCCGCGAGATGCTTCGGGCGATCTCGGATCGGTTGCGATTGACCGACGAGACGGCGCTCGAACAGATGGTCACGGCGCACCAAGCGCTGACGTTTGCGCTCGCGAAGCTTGCCGACTCGCGCGACCCGGAGACCGGTGGGCACCTGTATCGCGTGCGCGAGTACTGCGTGACGCTGGCGAGGCTGCTGCGCAATCATCCGAAGTTCCGCGCAACAATCGACGACGAGTTCGTGGAAAACATCTACCTGGTGGCGCCGCTGCACGACATCGGCAAGGTGGCGATTCCGGACGGCATCCTGCTCAAAAAGGGCCGGTTGACGGACGCGGAATTCGAGATCATGTCCAAGCACACGACGCTCGGCGCGCACGCCGTCGACACGGTGCTCGAATTTTGTGACTTCGAGTTGTTTCGCATGGCGAAGCGCGTCATCCTCTGCCACCACGAGCGGTACGACGGGCTGGGCTATCCGCGCGGCGTGAAGGGCGAGGACATTCCGGTCGAGGCGCGCATCATGACGCTCGCGGACATATACGATGCGCTGCTCTCGGCACGCGTATACAAGCCGGCGTTCAGTTACGACGAAGCCATCGCGGAGATCCGCAATCACGCGGGGACCCGCTTCGACCCCGAGATGGTCGAGGTCATGCTCGCGCACATCAAGGATTTCGAGGCGATTCACCGCCGGTTCAGCGAGGAAATACCGGATTTCTCGACGGTGGACTGACTCGCCGCGCGCCGCCAGCACGTTTTTATCACGGCCGGTTCGGCCGTGTATTTTTCGGACGCATTGAAACCAGGAGAGGAGCGTTGGGGCAATGAATTTGAAGATGTTCGATAATCAGGTGGCCATCGTCACCGGCGGCGGGCGCGGCATCGGCGCGTCGGCCAGCCGGATGTTTGCGGAACTGGGCGCGAAGGTCGTCGTGAGCGACCTGGACGCGGAACCCGCGAATGCCATGGCGGCGGAAATCAAGAAGGGCGGCGGCCAGGCCATCGCGGTCGCGGGCGACGTCACGGATCCAGCGTTCCCCGAGAGACTGATGACGTCGACGATCGACGCGTTCGGCAAAGTGAACGTGATCGTGAATAACGCCGGGTACACATGGGACGGCATGGTGCACAAGATGACGGACGACCAGTGGAACGCGATCATCGCGGTACACAACACGGCCCCGTTCCGCATTATCCGCGCGTCCGCGCCGCACCTGCGTGACGTGGCGAAGAAGGAAATCGACAAGCACGGCAAGCCGCTCGAGAACCGCGTGATCGTGAACATCTCGTCGACGTCCGGCCTGCATGGCAACGTCGGCCAGGCGAACTACTCGTGCGCCAAGATGGGCATTGTCGGTCTCACCAAGTGCATCGCGAAGGAGTGGGGCCCGTTCGGCGTGCGCTGCAACGCCGTCGCATTCGGGTTCATCCAGACGCGCCTGACCGGCGCGAAGGAAGATGGGCAATCGATCAAAGTCGGCGACAAGGACGTAGCCATCGGCATCCCCGACGCGATGCGCGGCCGCGCGCACACGGGCAATCCGCTTGGCCGTCCCGGCGTGCCGGATGAGGGCGCGGCGGGCATTCTGTTCATGGCGTCGCCCTGGGGCAGCTACATCACCGGGCACTGCCTCGAAGTCACCGGAGGCGCGGGCATTTAGTTCAATCGATCGACACAGAGGCACGGAGTTCACAGAGAGTTGCCGGATAACTCTCTGTGTCCTCTGTGTCTCTGTGTTGAGTTCTACATCCGTATTCCAATCGCCTTCAATTCTTTTTCCACTGTCCCCGCCCAGTCCCGGTTCGCCGCCGGACTCGCCGGACTCGGATGCAGTATTTTCCCAATCCGAAACCTGGCTGCATCGGCGACGTCCCGAATTCGTCCTTCAGCAAATCCGCCGACACCGATCACGAACTCCGGCTGAAGTTGTTCGATCACGTCGCGTAGCGCTGCGTCGCATGCGGCAAACAAAGCGTCCCGCTCCTTCGCAGGTAGTTTATCGGGCGTGAAATTCCGGCCCGAGGCCTCCATGAAACAGAGCGGGCAATAGTTCCACACGAAGAACTTCGCGAAGAACCGCTCAGGAGTGCTGAACCGGTCACGGGCCCATCCCCAAAGCCGCGTGCCGCTGACTTCAGACCGCGGACACGCGAAGCCCTCAACCGGCCGCTTGGAGTGTTCGCGCTGCGGCTTGGTTACCGCGCCCTCGATTCGCATCCAGTCGCGGACCATTGCTACATCGCCGAACGGTACGCCCGTCTGCGCCATGCCGAACGGCCCGGGATTCATCCCAACGAGCAACGTCTCCTTCATCCCCCGGCCGAAGCGTTCGAGATAGGTCTCATGAGGCGTACGCGCGTAGTCGAGTGGGTTGTAGACAAGGGCGACCGGCGGGCCGAACGTCAACGAGTCGACTCGCGCGGAGAGTGAACGCGATATCGAGACCAAGGACATGGCGGGCGAGTATAGCAGAGCAATTCTCCGCCTCCTCGTACGCTATTAAGTCTTTGCAACACAATAGCTTACGATGGCTTGCAATTTCTAATACAAAATGATATCATATTGATATCAATCGAGGAATCCCCCAATGAAAACTCAGGAACAGGTCGTCGAAGTACAAAATGGTTGGCTTATGCTCGCGGGCGTCATTGCATATGCCGTTTTGGCGGTACCGATGCTTTGGTTAAGCCTGGCCGCGCCCGCGCTGATCGTAGTTTGGGCGGTGCTCACAGTCGTCTGGAGCATCGTCCTCGGCGGTTTCTACACGCTACAACCGAACGAAGCCAAGGCGCTCGTGTTGTTCGGCCACTACGTGGGCACGGACAAGACCAGCGGATTCCGGTGGGCCAACCCCTTCTACAAGAAACTGAAGATGAAGGTATCGCTCCGCGCGCGGAACCTGAACATGAAACCGATCAAAGTGAACGACCTTCGAGGCAACCCCATCGAGATCGCGGCCGTGGTCGTCTGGAAGGTAGACAACACGGCGGAAGCTTTATTCGATGTCGATGACTTCGAACACTACGTGGAAGTGCAAAGCGAGTCAGCGCTGCGCCATCTGGCCATGGCCTATCCCTACGACGAATACGGCGCCGAACCGCTCTCGCTTCGCGGCAGCACGGACGAGATCTCGCACGCGTTGCAGCAACAGATTCAGGAGCGCGTCGCGCAGGCCGGCGTCGTTGTGCTCGAGGCCAAGCTGAGCCACCTGGCCTACGCGCAGGAAATCGCCGGCGCGATGCTTCGCCGTCAACAGGCCGAGGCCGTTGTCGCGGCGCGCACGCGCATCGTCGAAGGCGCGATCGGCATGGTCGAGCACGCGCTGAAGGCTCTGGACGCCGGCGGCGCCGTAAGACTGGACGAAGAACGCAAGGCGGCGATGGTGAGCAACCTGCTCGTCGTGTTGTGCGGCCAGAACGACGCTCAGCCCGTCATCAACACGGGCACGCTGTACACCTGACCGGCTTCGGGGAAAAATTCCGTGTCCGAACGCAAGGGATTTCCATTGCGCCTGCCGCCGGCGCTGCTGGATGAGTTAACGCGATGGGCGGCGGAGGACTTGCGCAGCGTCAACGCGCAAATCGAATTCCTGTTGCGCGAAGCAGTCCGCCAACGGCGTAAGGAAATCCCCGATATCGATCCTCAAAGCCCCGAATCGCAACCTTAGTATCGACCGTCTTCGGATTGCGGCAACCAAGCTGGAGCTGACAATCAAAATGTGTGGTTTCTAATTCTCAATGATGTCTATGGCTATCGGCGTATCGTCCGTTATCTCGACGATTCGCGATTCGACCAGCACAGCCCGGTGCATCGCCGGCTCATACCGGCCAACCATGAAGTGCCAGCGGCCCGCCGGAATGTTGTCCAGCCGATACTCGCCGCCCGGTTGGTGAATGTGCGCGTAGTGCAACACGTGCTCTTCCGGGCTCGGCCGCCCGAATTCATACCACCCGTCCGGCGCCGGTATCGCCGCCACACGGATCGTGCGAAACGCTCCATCGTCCGTGTAGTTCATCGTGCCCCGGATGACGCCCGGACCGCCCATCTCCATGTCCTGCGTAACTGTGCTTCCCGAAGCCAAGTCCACGGTCGCGGTCCGGTGCCAACCGTCTCCCATGAAAAACCACATCGTCAGCGGACCATTTGGATGCGCGTCGAACCGGTAGTTACCCGCATCGTCCGACGAGAGCCATTCGTCTCCGATCACGATCGTTGTCTTGTGCGGTTTCCCGTCGAGCGTCGTCCGGCCCGACACCACCGCCGGCCCCTTCATCGCGCACTCCACGCTAGCCGTTTCATGCGCGCGCACGGAGACCTCGAACCGCTGCGCACCCAAATGCCCCGCGCGGATCTCCAGCGTCGCCACGCCCGCCGGGATGTCTGAAACGACGCATCGCCCGCCCAGCTCGTGCGCGATCTGAACCTGCGGCTTTTCCCAGACCGCTCCCGAGTCCGGCAGCCGGAGCACCGGAACCGCGATCTCGAACCCCTCCACGCTGGCCCCTGTCGCCGCGTCCACGACTGAGACCGCTATCGCGCCGCGGTCGGGAACCGTCATCGTGATGTCGTGCGCATTCGCCGCGATATCCCGAAGCGACAACGTGAAGTCGTCCGCCCCCGGCACATCGTTGAAATACACCTTGAACTGCGAAGTGCCCATACCATCCAACCCATCGATGCGAAACGCGCCGTCGTCGCCGGTCGTCGTCCACCAGTGCCGTCCGTGCGGAATGAAAGAGTCGACGCCAATCCCGGCGATCGAGTTGCCCGCGCCGTCAACGACACGTCCCGAAATCGCAAACGCTTCCGGAGGATGTACGCGGATGATGAAGTCGTCGATCGTCTCCCCCGATCTGATTTCGAGGAACCGCCCCTCCAGCGGCACCTGTTGCATGTTGCGGTCTGCGCTCCGCATCGGCCGGTATACGATCACGCGGTAATACCCTGGCGCCGCGTCGGCCAGGGTAAACGCTCCGCGATCGTTCGTCGTGCTGTCTCCATCGCGTCGGATGCCGGCCGACCAGTACTCTAGGCCCGGGGCCGGAGGCGGCGCCTGCCGCACGGGCCACAGCTCGATGTCGCGCCCTGCTTGAGGCCGGCCGTTCGTGTCCAGGATTCTTCCGCGAACAGTCGCGCCCGGCGTCAACGGAAAATCCCAGCCGCGATTGACCCCGCCGCGCACATCGTGCGTGCGGAACATCCCTGCGAGTCCTTCCGCCTGCACGAGCACCCGGTGCGTGCCCGGCTGGGCCTCGATCTCGTAGTTCCCCTGCGCGTCGGTCGTCGTACTTCCGTTCGCGCCCCCGCCGTCCGACAACGCGCGGATCATGACCTGCGCCCCTGCGACCGGCTCGCCGCTTGCCCGCGTGACCCGGCCGGTCACGACCGTGTCCGCCGCGTCGGTCTGCGCGGCGGCCCACGCCATCAACAAAACAGTACTTCCAACGACTCCAAGCAGAATCACGGTCCTGGATACAGAGATGCGCATGGGTCGGCCCTCGGTCCAAGAATAGTCTACATCAAAGATAACTTTGCGTAACAAAGTATTCTCGCCGGCCAAACGGCGGCGACTATGCGCCCGCTGCTGCGGGCCCCAGCTCCAGTCCTGCCCGCCGGTTCCGCTTCCCCCAGTACGCCCGCGTCCAGACTGGCCGCACGTCCTGGCACTCCACCGCCGCGACCGCCTCCGTCCATTGCGCCAACAACGCATTCGATTCGGCGAAGGCCGCGGCGCTCTCCGGTGGTGACGCGAGCCAGCGCGCCTGCACGTCGTCCCGTTCACGGATGAACATGGGCCGCAGCAAACCGGGATTCCTCATCACGCGGCGGTGCAGCCGCTCGTGCCGCCACCAGGGGGATTCATCGGCCTCGTCGCGGGCCGGCGCGATCTGGACCGGCCGATTCACCTGGACCGGTTTGAACAGGCCTGTGCATGGCGCCGCGGTTCCCGTTGCCCAGTGCGCGCACACACCGGGTTTGAGTTCGGCCACCCACGACGCCGTCGTCTGGCTGGATGCGAGGATTCCGCCGGCGTGCATGCACGGCGCGTTCATGCCGCCGTTGGACCACGCGTAGCGGGGATGCTCGTTCCCCGGACCATGGTCGGAAAGTAGGCGCATCAAGTCGGCCAGGTTTCGTGACGAGTTGGCGAGTTCGTGCGTGCGCTGTTCGCGATTTCGGCACGCGGACACGTGCGTCTTCAAGAAGTCCGAGTGCTTTGCGCGAAAGTCCGGAATGCTGAGTCCGTTCGAGATCGTTCGTGCGCCCTGGACGGGTTCGACTGCCCATTGACGGCCCGCGGTCTCGAGGACGTACGCCTCGCGCGGATCGGCGACGATGAAGCTGTTGTGGTAGGTGAATTTGCGCGACTCGTGGCCGCATCCTCCCCCCTGCCCGTATTTCTCGAGGAGCGCCGTGATGATGTCAACCGCCTCCTTCGCGGTCGCGCCGCGTTCGAGTCCCAGCCGCAGCAAGTCCATGCCGATCAGGCCGGGCGTCTTCTCATACGGTTCGCGCGTGAACACGGCTTCGTTGCCGATGGTGACGCCGTGCTCGTTCGCACCCATCTCCGCGCCCCACATCCAGAACGGCTGGCTCAAGAGCGTCGCGTGCGTCTCGTCCACATCCGGAATCTCGATGTACGTGCACTTGAGCCGCGCGGCGGGTCCGCATTGGCGGCGCGGACACCAGACGAGGTTCTGGCCCTCGTTCGCGTCACGGTCGGAATTCTTCGCGAATAGCACGCGCCCGGGCTCGACGATGACGATCGTGTCACACATTCGCGCGGTCCCGCCGCATCAGTTCGCCGGCGCGGAGGAGAACTCCTCCGCCTTGTCAATCTGTTTGCGCGTCTCGGTCATGCCGTACTCGAGCCACCCGGACTCGTTCGAGTTGCGGCTCCGGGCGCGTAGCGCTTCAAACGCCGCGAGCCGGGCCTTCAGCGCCGTGAGGTTCTCGGGATCGGCCGCCAGCGCGATGTCGGCCATGTGGAGCGCCTCCTGCAAGCGGCCTTCCTGTCGCAATGCCTCCGCGCGCGCGGCGACTTGTTCGGGGCCGCCGGCCAGCTTCACCAGGTCGGGGTAGACGGCCTTCGCCGGCGTTTCGTACATCGTCGCGGGATTGCCGTCGAACCAGCCGACGTACCCTTCGTAAATCCCGCGCACGGACCACGCGATCGTGCCGTAGCCCTCCCCCACGTCGAGGTCCGCCGGCAGTTTGATCTCCTGCATTAGCGCGTACACGTCCTTGCCCTCGTTCATTCCATCGACGGTCGCGTCGTGGACATACAAAATCGCGTCCCGGTACTGGGTGAGCGCCTTCGCAATGCCGGCATTTCCCACGATCGGCTGTCCGTGGCTCGGCAACAGCAGCTCCGGTTTGAGGTCGAGCACCCTGTTCAGCGAATCGACGTAGTCCAGCGCGTAACGCGGCTCGGTCCCGCGTAGCGTGTAGAGGTTGGGGAACGAATCGTAGTAGTTGTCGCCGGTGAATGCCGCCTTGAGTTCGGGAATCCAGACGGTGAGATGGTCGTAGGTTTCGCCGGGCGTGTGATACAGCTCGAAGGTCAATCCGCCGAGGCTGAACGAATACGTCTCCTCGAAGAGGATCGTCGCCTGGATGTCCGCGGCGTAGTTGCCGGGTGACGCCGTCTGCTGGCCGCCCCGGAGACCGCCCGCCGCGGCGAGCCGCGGGAACTGCGCCGCGTTCCGCCGGGCGAACAACCCGCGCAGGCGCACCTGGTAATGCTGGAACTCGACGAAGTTCTGCTGCGCGATGATTTCGGTCCCTTCGGACTTCCACTGCGCGACGCCGCCGGTGTGATCGCCGTGGCCGTGCGTGAGGATGATGTATTTGATGGGCGCCGCACTTACGGCCGTCAACAACTGCTTGTGCTTCTGCGCAGAGAACACAATCGACGTGTCAATGACCACGTTGCCGTCCGGGGTCGTGACGAGGAACGTGTTTCCGAATCCAAACGCCTCGAAAATGTGGTCGTTGACCTTGTGCGCCTCGGTCTGGTCGCGGCCGACATTGAAGAGCGCCATGGGATCGGTCGAGGCCGGGTCCTGGGCCCGGATTTCGACGGAGCAACACAGCAGGCAAGCCGCTACGATAATCGCGCCCATCCATCGACTGCGCTTCATGGCCCGATCTCCTCGTCGCTCGCGCACAAGCGAATATAGCAGGGTGAGCCGGGGCGAGTCAGCGGCCACGATTTGGTCTCGTGGCCGCGTTCCCGCTATCATGTTCCGATGCGCCGTATGCGTGGAATCTGAAAGGAAGCGCCCGATGTCGACCCAGCCCGGATCAGGGAACGATCAACCGCCCGCGAAGCCGCTCGTGCTCAAGAAGAAGAGCACCGTGGGCGAGATCTGGGACTTCCTGCGCGTGCGCAAACGCTTCTGGCTTGCACCGATCATCATCGCCTTGATGCTTCTGGGTGCGCTCATCGTGTTCGCCGGCAGCGCGGGCGTCGTCTCGCCCTTCGTCTACATGATGTAAAAGGCGTTTGGGCCGCGCCAGCGCGTCCGATTCTTGACTTGCGCGCGCGCCGTTCGGTACCCTCTTGCGCGTTGCCCGATGGCCAAATTGGTAAGGCGCCTGACTCTGGATCAGGAGATTCTAGGTTCGAGCCCTAGTCGGGCAGCCATGAAACGCAGGGGTAACCGCCCACCCAGGCGGACAGTCTTTTGTGGCCCGTTCATCTAGGGGTTAGGATGCGAGATTCTCAGTCTCGTCACAGGGGTTCGATTCCCCTACGGGCTACCACCTAACTTCGCGCTCCGTTCAGTTCCGCCGCTTCTCGTCCAGGTTCGCCTTCATGTCCTCGTCCGTCGGTGTCGCGGACTGAACGCCCGTTTCGGGGACATCGACCTTCGCACACCACGCGATCGCGTTCAGCACAAGTTTGCGGAAGTCATCGTTCTGCCAGTTGCGGTGAAAGTGGCCGCCGGTGAACCCGAATCCGCGGCCGCCGTCCGCGCGCTCCGTCGCCCACGCGACGTGTTGCGGCTCGCCCTTGGCGATGGCCTCGCGCGCCGCGGGATTGCCGCTGTGCGGGCCGTCCGGCCGGGTCAGCGTGCTCGCCGGGGGCAGCGCGGTGAGAATGGGCGTTACGTTGGCCATGTCGTCGGGAAAACGCATGTGGTAATACCACTCGTCGTTGATCTCGAACGGGCGCACGCCTCGCGTAATCGGATGAACCGGCAACGTCTCGAACTTCGCGTCCCAATGCGGGTTCACGGACCAGTGCGGTTCGAAATACCCGCCGATCCATTGCAGGAACTTCTCGCCGGACGGCCCCTTCGGGACTTCGACGCCGTAGTGGATGCAGACGACGCCGACGCCCTTGTCCACCAGACCCTGGACGAAATCGAGGTGATCGTTCACGTAGTGTCCGCCGCCGCCGTCGCAGTACATGACGACCGCGGCGATCCCGTCGAACACGGCCTCGTCCGTCGGCCAGCCGTAGAACGAGACGTCCGCATCGATGCCCGGCATGCCTTCTTCGAGCGATTTGGCCAGCAGCATGCACCCCGCGCGGTGCTCGTGTTCCGCGGGCCCGTGGCTCGGCCGGCCGGCGACAAACAGGACCTTCGCCTTGGCATCTTCCGCGGTCACGGAGCCTGAGGCAACCAGCAAAACCATCGCGAGCAACAATCGCAATTTCATCGTCCCGCCCTCGAATCCGTTCATCGTTTGGCCCAACAGCGTCCGCCGGGCAAGATTGCAGCCCGCACGGCGCACACGCTAGCCTTGAAGCAGCGAACGATTATAGCGCTCTTGGCCGTCCCTGGACACCACTCAAATGAATCCCGCTAAATCAGCATCCATCGTCATCGGCTTCGTAATCCTGGCGGCAACGTCCGCGCTTCCGGCCGCGGCCCAGCACCGCGTATTGGTTCAGGGCAACGACCGCCTCGCGATCGTGGGTGCGGACGGCGGGGTCGAGTGGGAAATGAAGTGGGGTCCCATTCACGATGTGCACCTCTTGCCGAACGGGAACATCCTGACCGTGCAGAACATGCGCGTGGTCGTCGAGATCGACCCGGCCGCCAAGGACGTTGTCTGGAGCTACGACGCGTCACGACAGAACGGCAATGAGGGGCGCCGAGTCGAGCTCCACGCGATTCAGCCGCTCGCGGACGGCCGCGTCATGATCGCGGAATCCGGTCCGGCGCGCATCATCGAAGTCGATCGAGACGGCACGTTGCTCAAGTCGATCCCGCTAAAGGTCGATCGGCCGGACCCTCACCGTGACACGCGTCTCGCGCGAAAACTCGTTAACGGGAACTACATGGTCTGCCACGAGGGCGACGGCGCCGTGCGCGAGTACGACGGCGAGACCGGCGCGGTGGTGTGGGAGTTCCTCGTGCCGATGTTCGGCAACGAACCGAAACCGGGACACGGTCCGGAGGCGTACGGCAACCAGGTGTTCTCGGCGATTCGGCTCGCGAACGGAAACACGCTCGTGGGCACCGGCAACGGCCACGCGGTACTTGAAGTGACGCCAGGCGGCGAGATCGTCTGGGAGCTACACCAGCGCGACCTGCCGGGCATCGTACTCGCATGGGTGACGACGCTGGAAGTCCTGCCGAACGGACACTACGTGGTCGGAAATTGCCACGCGGGGCCGGGGCAACCGCTGCTCGTCGAGATCGATCCCGCTACGCGCGAGATCGCCTGGACGTTTGACGGATTCGACGCATTCGGCAACTCGGTCTCGAATACGCAACTGCTCGATGTCGCGGAAAACACGATCCGCTAGACGCTCGTCTCCGCGAGCGAGGTATCGAGTATCTCCAGCGCTTTCGCCATCTCCGGCGCCGTGATCGTCAATGGCGGGCTCAGCGTCAACACCGAACCCGAAGACACCTTGAAGCTCAGCCCGCGCGTCAGGCACGCGTACAGCACCGCTTCGGCGCGGTCCGATGCACCGTCGCCGCCGAGCTCCAGGCCGAACAGCATGCCCACGCCGCGCACGTCGCGAATCGCCGCGTGCCGGCGCTGCATCCGTTGCAGCTCCAGCTGCGTCGAATCGCCCATCGTGCGCGCGCGGTCGATCAATCGTTCCTCTTCGATCACTTCCAGCGTGGCCAGCGCCGCCGCCGCGCCGATCGGACTCTTTTCATGCGTGAAATGGCCAATAGAGCTTGTCGCGACCGTGTTCAGCGCGCCGCGCGCGAGCATCGCGGCCATCGGTACTACGCCGCCGCCGAGACCCTTGCCGAGACACACGATGTCAGGCTCGATTCCGGCGTACTCGCACGCGAAGAAGTGACCCGTGCGCCCCAGGCCGATCGGAATTTCGTCGAAGATGAGTAGCGCGCCGTACCGATCGCACAGTTCGCGTACCCGTTTCCAGTAGGTCGCCGGCGGCCGCACGACGGTCGTGCAACGGATCGGCTCCGCGATGAACGCGGCGATGTCCCGCTCTTGCGCGAAGATGTCTTCAATCCGTGCGAGCGACTCCGCAGTCTCCGGAACGTCTCCGTGTCCGGGCGGGGGGACGTGCAGCGCTCCCGGCAAAAGCGGGCCGAGGCCTTCGCGGAACATGTCCTCGCCCCCGATGCTGATCGCGTCCAGCGTCGCGCCGTGAAACGCGCCCCACCAACTGATCGTCTTGTGGCGGCCGGTCACGAGCCGCGCGAGCTTGAGCGCCATGCTGATCGCGCTCGCGCCGCCGGGTGCGAACAACACGCGCGCGTCGTTCATCGGCGCGAGCGCGGCGAGCCGTTTCGCGAGATCGATCGCGGGGCGGTTCGTGTAACGCCGGGGACTGAACGAGAGCGATTCGAGCTGCTCTCGGATGGCTTCGATGACTCGCGGATGCCTGTACCCGATCTGGTGCGCGCTGTTGCCGTGGAAATCGAGAATTTCGCGCCCGTCCACGTCAATCAACACGCTGCCGCGACAGGACGCAATTGCATTCAGGCACGGCGTGGACAGCGCCTGATGCAGAAAGTAACGCGCGTCCTCGTCCACCATCGCGCGGGCTGCGTCTCCGAGGTGCGCACCCTGCCACCGCGTCCGGCGCGGACTTTCGTTCACGTCCCCTTCGGTTCGATCGGGCCCGTTCATCGCGCGGTTCACGGTCGTTCGCCGCGCGCCAGACGTGCTTCGACTTCGTCTATGACCGGGATACATTCGGCGAAGGCGTCGATTGCAAAGTGCGCGCCGGCGTCCGTCATCCTGGCTTCAGCATCGGATAGCTTCTTCAACCGGACGCCGGGATTCAGCGCGTGATCTTCCGCCTCGCTCAAGCCGAGCATGTTGCCGGTGCGGGTGATCCCCACGGACCACACGCCCGCGTTGCGGCCGGACGCGACATCGGGAATCGTGTCTCCGAAATTCACGACGGTCTCGGGCGGATACGCGCCCAGCGCCTCCATGCTCCGGTAAACCATCCACGGCGCCGGACGCCCCGCCGCGACGTCCTCGGCGCAGAACGCCGCGTCGGGCACAAATCCCCGGTCCTTCGCACAGCCGACGACCACCTTGAGCATCTCGCGGTTGTATCCCGTGGTCGCGGCGACGCGGATCCCTCGCGCGCGCAACGCGTTCACCGTATCAACGACGCCGGGAATCACGTCGCCGAATTCCGGCAGGCTCTTCACCTGAAGCGGGATGAACTCGGCGTACATCCCGTCAATGACGGAATCGGTCGGCGCCGCTCCATGCTTGGACTTCCATGCGGCCGCGATGCGCGGGATGCGGGTCAGTTCCACGATATGATCGCGCTTCTGGAGGCCCATCGGCCCGCGCGCCTCGTCCATCGTGACGTCCACGCCGCGGCGGCGAAACAGCTCGACAAACGCGCCCGCGGGCGCGCAACTGCCATAATCGACGGTCGTCCCGGCGAGATCGGCGACGACCAGCGTGACGCGCCGCGCGGTCATCGGCTCACCGCAGCGCGTTGCGCGAGATTGACCTTCATCTCGCCAAGCACGTCGCGAACGGCGTCTACCAATCGGCGCACGTCGTCCGGATGGATCCGGCCGATGGAACCGATCCGAAAACAGTTCGCGCCGCCGACCTTGCCCGGATAAATCACGAATCCGCGCGAACTCAGGCTGCGATAGAACACATCGAAGTCGAACCAGGGGTCGTCGGGGTAGTAGAACGACGTAATGATGCAGCTCTGGTATTGCGGCGCGAGGTAGCGGCGAAACCCGAGCGCCGTCATGCCTTCGACGAGCACCGAATGGTTCTCCGCATAGCGCCGACCGCGGCCTGCGACGCCCCCCTCTGAATCGAGTTCGGCGAGCGCCCGGTGAAACGCGAGGATGGCGTGCGTGGGCGGCGTGAACCGGAATTGTCCGTTGGCTTCGAGCCCCTTGTGTTGCGCGAGCAGATCGAGCGAGATGCTGCGCGCCCAGCCGGAAGTGGATTGCAACGCGTCGAGCCGCGCCAACACGAACGCGAATCCCGGCACGCCCTCAATGCACTTGTTCGACGACGACACCAGGTAGTCGATGCACATCGCGCCAAGATCGACAGGGATCGCGCCGAAGCTGCTCATCGCGTCGACGAAGAACCGCCGGCCCGAGGCTCGGGTGGCGCGGCCGATCTCGGCGATGGGATTCAGCACGCCCGACGTCGTCTCGCAGTGGCACACGGACACGTGCGTGATGGCGCCGTCGCTCCCGAGTTCCTTCGCGACCCCTACGGCGTCGACAGGCACATTCTCGGCGAACTCGAGTGTCTTCATCGCGATGCCGAGCATCTCGCCGATCTGGACGAGGCGCCGGCCGTACGCGCCGTTCACCGCGACGAGTACCTTGCCATCCGGCGGCACGGTTGACGCGAGTACAGCCTCCAGGCTGAAGGTCCCGCTGCCCTGCATCAGCACGGCCGTGTAGTCACGCTCCGTGGCGCCGCCGAGCGCGACGAGCCGCCTCCGCACGTCACGGACGATCTCGATGAACGCGTCGTCGCGCGAGCCCAAGTCACGCAGCATCGCTTCCTTGACGGTACGACTGGTGGTCAGCGGGCCGGGCGTGAAGAGCAGTTTGTCGCTGTTTGGACCTCGTTCCATCATGCTTTCCTTCACGTTCGAGTCGGTTCGCGGGGAAACCGTGATTATACAGACTGGCGCCGCGCGCTCCTCGGCGGGATCACGAAACGCTAACGATCGTCGCGCATTGCGCGCCACCGTCCTGATAGCATGTGCGCCCGCGGAGACCCGTCGACCGTGAAACTGCTCACCCTGTCGCGCTGGCAGTGGACCACCATCGCCACGCTCACCGTCGGCTACGCGGGCTACTATTTCTGCCGCTCGAACCTGTCCGTCGCCACGCCGCTGATCCTGTCCGACTTCGAAGGCACGATCGACAAGAAGGCCATCGGGACGATTGCCGCCGTCGCCGTGTTCTTCTACGCCGGCGGCAAATTCATCAACGGCGTGCTCTCGGATTTCGTCGGCGGACGCCGGATGTTTCTCTTCGGCATGCTCGCGTCGATCTGCGCGACGATCGTGTTCGGCCTTTCGACCGGCTTTGCCGCGTTCATGGCGGTCTGGTGCTTCAATCGCTTTGCGCAGACGATGGGCTGGGGCGCGTTGGTGAAGACCGCGTCGCGATGGTTCCCGCCCGCGCTCATCGGCACCATCCTAGGCATTCTGTCGCTCAGTTATTTGTTCGGCGACGTCGTCGCGCGCCTGTTTCTCGGCGCGCTGGTGGACCAGGGCATCGGCTGGCGCGGCGTGTTCTTCGCATCGGCCGCGGTCCTCGGCGCAATCCTGGCCGTCAGCTTCTTCACTCTCAAGTCCAGTCCCGCGGACGTCGGGGAACCGGAACCCGCCGCGAGCGAGAACAACCTTTTCGGCCAGGCCGGCAACGCCGCGCGGCCCAGTGACCTCCGGGACCTGCTCCGGCCGTTCTACACCAGTATCGCGTTTTGGCTGGTCTGCCTGATGAATCTCGGGCTAACCATCATCCGCGAAACGTTCAACTTCTGGACGCCGACGTACTTGAACGAGTACCTCTCGATGTCGGAAGGCGCGGCCGCGCAGGCGAGTTCGCTCTTCCCGCTGTTCGGCGGCATCTCGGTCATCGCGTCCGGCATGCTTAGCGACTCGCTGTTGGCCGGCCGCCGCGGACTCGTCATGGTGGCATTCCTGGTGCCGGCGGTCGGTGCGCTGTTTGCGCTCGCGCATCTCGAACAGTCGGCAAGCTCGATCGTGGCTCTATCGCTGATATCGGCGGTGGGCTTGCTCATTCTCGGCCCCTACTCCTTCCTGACGGGCGCCATCTCGGTCGATCTCGGCGGCAAGCGCGGCAGTTCCACCGCGGCCGGGCTCGCGGACGGCGTCGGGTACCTGGGCGGCAGCTTCGCGCTACGGCTGACGGGATCGCTCGCCCAGGATCGCGGCTGGACCTCGGCGATGTCCTTCCTCGCCGTCGTGCTCGCGCTCACCGTCGTCGTGGCGTTCCTGTACTGGTACCTGCAGGAGTATCGGAAGCGCCCATCAAGCGGTTGAAGTATCCCGGCGTCGCGCACTCAAACGCGACGCGCTGACCCGAGACCGGATGATCGAAGGCGAGCGACTTCGCGTGCAGCGCGAGACGCCTTTCGCCATCGCCGTCCTTGCCGTATTTCCTGTCTCCGACGATCGGCCGGCCGAGTTCCGCCAGATGGACGCGAATCTGGTGCTTGCGACCGGTAATCAGATCTACTTCGAGTAGGCTGCGCCCGTCGGATTCGCGCATGACGCGGTACGCCGTGCGCGAGAGTTTGCCGCGTCTCGTGTCGCGGGTCGATCGCACGAACCGGGCGTCGTTTTCGACCAGGTACGATTCGATAACACCCGACTTTTGCGGCATCCGTCCGTGCACCACCGCCAGATAGCGCTTCTCCGCCCGTTCCCATCCGGATTGCAACGCCGACTTCGCCGCAAACGACCGCGCGAACACGAGCACGCCGGACGCGTCGCGATCGAGCCGGTGCACGATGAATACGCGGTGGCGGGATTTGACGTTTCCCTTGCGCACGTAGTCCGTCAGCGCTGAATACAGCGTGCCCGTGGTGCGGCTCTCCGTCGCGACGGTCAACATCCCGTGCGGCTTCTCGACGACGAGGATGTCGTCGTCCTCGTGCAGGATCCGGACGCCACGCGGCAGATGGCGTCGGGAACGGTTGGGCGACTTGCGCATGCGCGGCCAACTCGTCCTGTGGCTCAGTCGAGGCTCGGCCGGGGCGGTCCGGCGTACGGCGCCGCGCCGCGTGGAACGAGCGGCCCGCGAATCTCACCCACCGCGCGCGCGTCGTCCGATGCCGGCGCTTCGATCATCCCGTAGTATCGCCCCATCCAGTAGTCCTCGAGCCAGCCGACCGCGGGCGTTACCCGGCGGCCGCCGTCGAACCGGTCGTACTCGATAGCGGAGCGGCTGCCCCACTCGGCAATGAGATTGCGCGGCGACATCGCGCGGGTGCCGAGGCCGTACGGCGGGTAACCCGGCTCCGGCGCGAGGTCCGCCCGGTGCGAGTTGCGATAGTTGTGCGCGACCGTGTCGAGCGACCATTCGCGCAGGTGTTCGACCGCGGCGGGCACGTCACAATCGTTCCCCGTGAGCGCGCCGTAAGAGAAGTTGAAATACGGCACCTTCTGCATGCGCATCACTTCCCAGTGCCGCTCGAAACTCCGCATGTAAATCGATCTCAGTTCGGGATCGGTCGCATACGTAATGAGCGGCCAGTAGGCGCGAAACGCGAGTTCGTCGTCCCACGGCACGACCGACTCCGGCGGAAACGTGAGCTTCTGCCGGACCGTGTACCGGTGGTATCCCCACTTGAGCAACTGATCGAGCCCATCGCGAAACGCGGCGTCGCCCGTCAGCGCGAAGGCTGTGGTCACGTAGGACTGCGCCTCCATCCCATTCAACCCGCGCGCCTCGTATCCATAGGGTCGAAGCAGATAATCCGGGTCCCAGCGGCCCCAGCGCGTCGGTTGGCCGTCCATGTCGCGCAATACCCAGCCGTTCTCCATGATATGACGCGCAATTCGGGCAAGGTGGTCCGCGGCGAGCTTCTTTTCCGACTCGTTTGCGACAAGATCGTGAAACAACGCGACGGAGTAGAAGTGCGAGTTCACCTCGTCGCTCGAGGTGTCGCCCTTCCAGACCCAGAGCCCGTCGTCCGTCGGATACCACTTAGCGGGCAGGCCGCCGCTGCCGTGTCGCGACAGTTCGCCCTTGTCCACGTCCACGGCGTGAATCGATCGCGCGAAGAATCCGTCCGTGCCCGTGATGCGCTGCAGCCAGCGCATGGCCTGGAAACTGTTCACGGCCTCGCGCCGCGCGCCGGGGTCCTTCGTCGCGGCGTACTTGAAACACATGGCGGCGAGGTAGTGCGCCGTGTGCCCGCCGTCGTTGTCGCTGATCTCGCGAATCCACTCGTCGCCCGACCGATACAGAAGATGCACGAACCCGAGCCGCTTGTGGCCCCATTCCTCGAGGCTGCGTTCGAAGTACGCCGCCTTCTTCGCGAGCGTGTAGGGTTCGTAGCGGATGATGCCCAACCCCGCATTGGTCGCAATGTAGACGGTCTTGTCGCCGACCGCGATGTCGTTCACGCCGTCGCCGGGCAACCAGTGGTCCGCGCCGAAGTAATGGAAGTTCCCTTCGGTGGTCTGGCGGATGGCGCCGGTCGTCGTACCGATCCACAGATCGCCGTCGAACCCGCGAGCGAGACACGTCGTGTCCTCGTACGGCAGCCCATCCGGGCCGCTCAGCGACGTCATCGCCATGCCGCGCAGTTCCGCGACGCCGCGATCGGTCGCGATGCAGAGCCGGCTGCCGTTCGCGGTCATGGTGCGCAACGTCCGCGACGGGTATGAGCCCCAGTCCATCGGGTCGGGCACGAGCACCGCGCCGTCGAGCAGCGCGAGTTCGCCGTCGCGGAGCAGATAGAGCGTGTCGCTGTAGGACGCCATCGCGCGAATCGGTCCGATGCTGACGGGATCGGTCAGGACCTGTGATCCGTCCTCCATGATCACGGTCGTGTCGTTCGAGAGATAGCCCGACGCCGGTTTGATGTCGATGAACGCGCCGCTGTCGAAACGGAAAATTCCGTCGCGGGTCGCAGCGTGTACGGTGCCGCGGTGTTCGCAGAAATCGACCGCGGACCAGTCCGACACGCGCTCGAACGCACGGCCGTCGAACCTGTAGTTGCCGTCGCCCGCCGCGGCCCAGAGCGATCCGGACACCGTCTCGAGAACCGTGATGCCGCGGGGCGCGCCGTCCACGGCCGAAAACGAGTCGCCGTCGAGCCTGAACAAGGCTCCGTCCATCACGGCGTACACCTTCTGTTGCAGGACGGCGACGCGCGCCACCGGGGACTCCGTCA
>CAYUZD010000012.1:0-23082 GCA_964449475.1 uncultured Nitrospirales bacterium | reverse complement strand
CATCAGCGCGAGCAGCGCGGTGGCGATCGCCGGGCACGCGTGGAACGCGGGACTGAACTCCTGGCTGACGCCGAACCGGCCGATGAGCACCCGCCCGGCGCGCTCGACCGCGATCCAGCCCAGCGCCGGCGCGGCGAATCCGAGCACCAACGGCAGCGTCTCGGGATCGTCGATCAGCGCGGTGTTCACCTGGAGGAGCGACGCCGCGACGAGGCCAATAAGGCCGAGCACGGCCGCCGTCCGGCTGCGCGTAACCCCCGCGAACGCGAGCAACGCACACGCGACCGCCGCGCCCCACACCGACGCCCAGCCGGGCGCGCACTCGAACAGCAGGTACACCGCGAACAACACGGAGGACGCGACCAGCGCGACCGGACCCGCGACGCGCACAGCGATCGCGGCGAAGTACCGCTCGGCCGCGACGCCGAGCGCGATGAGCGCCCACGCGATCGCGAGGTACGCCCCGCTGGATTCGGCCGTCCAGCTCACGGCCCAGTGGAACTGCGTCCACAGGAGCAGGCCCGTCGCGCACCACGCGAGCGCGCGGCGGTGCAGCGGAATCGTCGCCGCGGCCACGGCGACCGTCGCCACGCCGAGCGCGATGAGCGTGTTCGTGACGGACTCGACCGCGGTCTCGAGGTGAAACGCGACGAGCGCGGTCACCAGCGCGTACAGAATGTACGGCATCGGGCGCTTGCGGAACAGCGCGAGGCCTTCGCGTTCCCCAAGGTAGCGCGATTCCGTCGCGAACGCGACCAACGCGAGCAGCGCAATCATTGGAACGCCCTTTGCCAGCGGCGTGTCCCACAACTCGCCCAGGTCGGCCGCGATCGCGAAGCCGAACATCACGAGCGCGGCCAGGCCGAACGGCCGCATCCGCAACGGCACGGAGATCAGCACGAACCCGAACGACAGAATCGCCAGCACCAGCGGGCCGTCGTCGCCGGCCGTCAGCCGCATCGCGTAGAGCGCGCCCAGCACGGCGCCCGCGAGCGCGAACGCGAACGGATACAGCATCCCATTGAGCGGCTTACGGCGCGCAAACCCCTCGGGCGCCGCCGCAAACAGGTCGAGTTGCCACAGCATCCCGTTCGTTTCGGCGTCGAAGATCGATCGCGCGGGACTGCGCGTGGACCAGTCGGTGTAGCGGTACATCCACGCGGCGAACTGGAACGCGACGAGGACAACCGCGGCCTCGATGGCAAGCTTGGGAAATCCGGGATCGTCGTACGCCAACGCCGGCAGGTCGATGAGCGTCACGAGCGCCTGCGATATCGCCAGCAGGCCCACGCCGTACGCCATCGTCCTCGTAACCAGCAGGCCGCCGCGCCGCGCCGCGAACAGCAGCAGCGCCGTCTCAATCGCGAGGCCCGCGGACAGCGTGTGCGCGTCGAACTGCGTCGCGAGGCCCCACGTCGCCGCCGAGATGCCCTTCACGAAGTACGTGTTGTGCAGCGGGTCGCCCCGGCGCACGCGCAGGTACACCACCGCGACCAGCAGCAGTGCAATCGACAGGCCGTAGCGGAACAGGTGCTGCTGGTCCTCGGCGAAGTCGTAGCCGTCCATCAGCAGCGTGCCGAGCGCGAGGAATGCCAGCGTGTTCACGACCGCGAACGCGTTTCGGAACCAGAACGGGATGCGTTCGCGGCGCATCGAGTCCGGCGCAACCAGTTCTGCGCCGGTGTACACGAGGAAGTAGGTACTCAAGATCCCAAGACCGACCGCGAACTCGAACGGCGTGCCCGTGCTGTCCACCTGCGACATCAGGTAGAGATGGTTTGCGTAGCTCGCGATGAGACCCAGCGCCGCCACGACGAACCAGCCGTTCCGCGCGAGAAAATACGCGCCGCCGAGGCTCAGGAACACGATGCCCGCAATCGAGTACGGCCCCGGCGACGCGACCGAGTACGTCGTCAGCGCAATCGTGAAATGGCCGAGCCCGAGCGTGATGCCCGCGAGGATCTGCGACTTGCGCCGCTGCGCCACCCCCGCCCAGATGCCCACGATGCCCGCCTGGCCTGCGAGCGAGATGTACGGTGTCTCGAGAATCTTCGCGAACGGCACAAAGTACGTCGCGTACGTCACGAAATACGTCAGCGCGAGGCCCGCCGCGGACAACACGCGCGCATAGTTCGGATACTTCTTGTCCAGTCGCCAGCCGAGCCCGAGCAGCGCGGCCGACACCGCATAACCCAGCCCGACGCGAATCGGCGGACCCCATTTTTGGAACGCGAGCGACAGCAGGAACACGATCGCCGCCGCGAGCGCAATCGCGCCGATGCGCGGCAGCCAGTAGGTGCCCAGGGCCATTTCCCAGCCCATATTCGGATCGTTCGGGCCGAGTTTCTTGATCCAGTCGCGCACGCGCGGCGCGACCGGCTCGACGGTCGCGGGTTCGATCGCGCGCTGCTGTCTGGGCAACGGCGGAGGAACGGCGGCTGCGCGCGCAGGTTCCTGGTCGCGCGGCTCGACGACGCGTCGTTCGTCGCGCACGGATTTCGTCTCTTCAGCGAGCCGCGCGACGGCGTCCGCAATCTCTGCCGATCGATCTTCCGCTTCGGGCGCTTCGGCGGGCTCGGTCTCGCGCGTTTCCCGGACCGGTTCATCGGGCAACGTGTGGGGGTCGAGCCGCCCGAGCCGACTCAGCGCGTTGCGAAGTTGCCGCTCCGTCTCGCGCAGGCGCTGTTGCAACTCCCGGATGTCGGCCGCGGCGGACGCAGCACGGGACGCCGCGACGAGCCCGAGCACGATCGCCGCGAGCGATGCGAGAAACGCAAAGCCTTCCATCGTCTTGAACGTGCCCCAATCAAGTTGCGATTCGCGTAATACTATCCCCCGGAGACCGTAAAGGTTCTAACAATTCCAACGGCGCAAGGTATCATGCGTCGTAACACAAGCAAAATAAACAGCTTATGTCGAATTGCCTAGAGCCGAATGATCGGCGCGCCGACCGATTCCGCCGTCCGCACCACGTCCTCGCGGCAGGTGAACAGGATGACCTGGTGCGCACCGCCGATTTCCGCGAGCAACTCCATCGCGCTCTTCAGCCGCTGGTCGTCGTAGTTGGCGAACGGATCGTCCAGCACCATCGGCACCTGCTCGCCGCCTTCGCTCATGCAACGTACCATCGCGAGCCGCAACGCAAAATAGATCTGGTCCACCGTGCCCTTGCTGAGCAGCCGCGCGGGATCGGGATTGATCGCCTGCGTCTGCGGAATGCGCACGCTGATCTGCATGTCTTCGTCGATGAGCACTTCCTTGTAGACGCCCGACGTGATCTGTTCGAGATAGTGGCTCGCGAGGTACGCGAGCTTCGGCGCGATCTGCGTATGCCGGCTCCGCGTCACTTCCGTGATGGCCGTCATGGCGTAGGTCGCCGACTTCAACTCCAGCTCGAGTTCCGCCACGCGTTGTTCCGTCGCGGCGCGTTCCTCGTCCACCTCGTTCAGCGATCGGTGCCCCGAGCCACGTTCCGCGATCATGAGCTGCAGCGCGTGTTCCTGTTTCCGCTTTGCTTCGAGGTCCGCCTGCACCAATGCGAGTTCGCTCTTGAGGGTGTCCGCCGACACCTCCGGTACCTTGGCTTTCGGCGCATCCTCCGCCATCTCCGCGCGCAACCGATCAAGATCATGGTCGCCGATCGCCACCGCGAGCTGTTCCTCGAGCGACGTGCGCTCGCGGGACAACTCGACGAATCGTTCCGCTTCGCCCGCGCGCGCCTCGAACTCCTCCAACGTCGCGACAGCGGCCGCCGCGAGTTCCTGGTCCAGTTGTCCGCGCAACCGGTCGTGTTCCGCCTGGTCCGCGTCGAATTCACGCCGGACGAGTTTCACCTGGCCCTGAATTACGTCCAATTCCGCCTGTTTTTGCCGCATTTGCGCGCTGCGGATGCGGTAGTTGCGCAGCGCCTTGAGCGCGCTGTCGTACTGGTGTTCCTCAGGGAAATGGTTCTCCCGCAGGAATTGCCGGACCGACAGTGACAGTTCGACGTCCTGCTGTCGAAGCGATTCGAGCCGCGCACGCGCCGCGACCTGCTCCCGTTCCGACCGTTCCCGCGCCTCGCGCGATTCGCCCAGCCTGCGTTTGCAGTCGCGGTACTCCTGGTACCGCGTGAGCACGCGTGCGAGCGTCTTCTCGGGCGTGTCGCCGTTGGGCTCCTCCCCGCCCGCCGCGAACGCGTCCTGCAATTCGCGCTCACATTGATCGAGCCGTTCCCGCGCTTCCGCGACCGCCGCCTCCTGCTCCGCGATGCGCGTGCGCACCAGCGACAGCGCCTGTTCCTGCTCCCGGTACCGGTCGTACGCCGCCTCCAGTTCGCGCAGCGTGTTGCACCCGGCCGCGTTCATGATCTCCTCAAACGTGTCCCGTCCGGATTTCTCGGCCGATTCCTCAGCGTTCACCGCGTCGAGCTGGGCGCGCGCCTCGCGCTGGCTATGCCGGTTGATCTGCGACGCGGCGAGGAAGAAAATCGCCATCAGCCCGACGAAGAATGTCGCGATGTTGATCCCGGAGTTGCCGGTGACGCTTGCGACGATGACCAGCGCGATGACGCCGACCAGTCCGACGAACGTCATGATGACGTACCCCGGGAACCGGCCCGAGAGGTCGTCCAGATGCTGCTGCAACAACGCGCGTTCGCGATCGCGTTCGCGCCCGGACGCGTACGACTCCTGCATCCCCGCCTCGTACGCGCGTAACTCCGCGACGAAGTCCGGCCGGTTCGCGTACAGCCCGCGCGGCGCCTCGAGCGCGGCCTCCTGCGACTCCGCCCGGCGGCGCAGCGCGTCCAGCCGCTGTTCCTCGTCCGCCAGCGCCCGCCGCGACACGTCGTGCGCGCCCGCGAGCGACGTGAAATGCTGCACCGGATCGTTCTTGAACCGACTGAAGTCCGGAAGCTGCTTCAGCATCTGTTCGGCCTCGGCAAATATCGCCGCGCCTTTCGCGGCCGTCTGCTCGACCTGCTCGATGCGCTCGTTCAGCATCCCGATCTGCTTGTCGAGGTCTGCGAGCTTCGTCTCCCACTCGCCGTCCGCCTCCTTCATCAGCGGGACGCCCTGGCCGCTCAGTTTCGATTCGATGCCGTCGCGCTCGCGCAAGATCGCGTCCAGCCGCTCCTGCTTCTGCCGCAGCGACTGCGCCGCGCTCTCCGTGAGCGTGGCCAGCCGCAACACTTCCGGCCGGCGCGCGAGCGGGAACTCTCGCACGCCATTTAGCGAGAACGTCTGCCGCGTCACCTCATCGATCCGCGCCTGCAGCGCATCCGCCCGGCGCACGATCTCCGCCCGCTCCGACCGATCGCGCAGCAGGATCGCCTTCTCGAGGTCCGACCGGCGGTTGCGCAACGCGCCGATCTCGTCCAGCACCGCCACGCGCCGTTTCTCGTACACGTCGATCTCGCGCATCGCCTCGTACACTTCCTGGTGCTCGGCCTGAAGATCTGTCAGCCGCTGGCGCATGATCGGCAGCGGGCGCGTCCGCGCGTTCTTGTCGCCAATGATCGCCACCCGCTCGCGCAGCGCCCGGATTGCCTTCTCGGCGGAGTGGTCCTCCTCGGCCGAGTCTGTCAGCGACAGCAGCTTCTCGCGGATGTGGATCAGCGCCTGCCGGTCGCCCAGATCGGACAGCGTGACGTGCGAGATCGTCGCGACGCCCAGGAACACCGCCTTGCTCATGTTCAGGTGCCCCTCGGCGAACGCGATCTCCTTGTTCTTCAGCACGGGAAACTCGCCCGTGATCTCGCGGCCGCTCGTCCGGTCGAACACGCGCACCGATTCGTCGTCCGCGCTGAACACGCGCTCGACTTCGATCACCGTGCCGGAATCGAGCTGGTACGTGAGCCGCCCGCCGTACCGCGCATTATTCGCCCAAGGCGTGCGCAGCGCGTTTCCGTCGTCGTAGATCCGCTTGTGCTGGCTGCGCTTCTGGCCGTAGAGCATGTCCGCAATGAAGTAGCGCAGGGTCGATTTGCCGCCTTCGTTCGGCCCGAACACGATCTGCACACGCGGCGCGAGGTCGAGCTGCGTGTCGGCGATCCGGCCGAACCCGTCGATGGCGAGGCGCGTGAACCGCACGGTCAGCCCCGTTCCAGGCCGCGGATCTCGAGGTCGCGCTGGCGAAAGCTCGCCACGCCCACCTCGAGCGCGCGCATGAACTTCTGCCGTTGGCCCTCGTCTTCCGCGCGCTCGATGTCGCCGTTCAGCCGCTTGACGAACGCGCCCAGGCTCGTGTCCTCGCGCGCGAGCGCCTCGAAGTCGTCGAGCGGCGCGGTCTTGTCCACGAGGTCGAGATGTTCGAACTCGAGCGCGGCCGCGTCGTACACCAGCCCGAGCTCGCCCTGAATCGCGGCGTCCAGCGTGCCCGTCAGCACGACACGCGCCACCTGCCGGCCCGCCTCCTCGCGCGCGATCGCGCGGATTTCGTCTACGAGGTCCTGCGCGGAGTGAAACGTGTCGCATTCGATCCGGTGCGTCGAGTAGATCACGTGTGAGCTGGGCGTCTGCGCGACGTTCACGCGCCCGCCGTCGATCGTCACTTCAAGAAATGAGTGCATCCCCGGTTCGCGCAGGTGGTGGCCTTCCGGCGATCCCGAGTACCACATCTCCGTCGTGAACTCGCCCGTCACGCGCGTCGCCGCGTGCACGTGCCCCAACGCTAGATAGCTCAGGCCCGGCGCGACCGCCACGTGCGCGTCGAACGGCAGACACCCGGGCCGGTCGGCGGCGCGATGGCCGCGCTCGGCCCCGTGCGCGACGGCGACGTGTACGCGGCCCCGGTCCGCCTCCGGAATCGAGAGTGCACCGAAGGGGTTCGCCGCAGGTTCCTTGCGGTCATAGCCGAATCCGTGCACGGTCAGCGCGCCGTTCGCCACCGTCACGTTCTCCCATTGCGGCCGCTGAAAGATGGTGACGTTTTTCGGCCAAGTTTCGGTCGCGTAGGGCGAGAGCGGCGTGAACGGATCGGACTGGCCCGGCGCGATGATCACGGGCACATGTGGGACCGCGCGAAATTCATGCAGCATCAACCCGACCGTGTCGCGGCTGACGCGATCAAGGTCGAACAAATCGCCCGCGATCAACAGCGCGTCCGCCGGCCAGTTCCCCGCGCGCTGCACGATCCCGCGGAACACGTCTTTCAGTCCCTGCCGCCGCCGGCTGCCGAATCCCGGCGGCATCCGGTACGCGCTGAAACACATGTCGAGATGGATATCGGACGTATGGACGAGCTTCATGCCCGAAGAATCCCCCCGCGAAGATCCGGCGCGCGACTGCCAGCCCCGCGATCTTACACGAAAGCGCCGCGCACCGCCCACGCCGCCGCGGTATTCCCTAGATCGACCCCCGCGCACTCGTGCTACGATAGGCGTTCAATACCTGAGTAAAGTTCGGGGGGAACGGCGCAGGCATGTTGGCCGCATTCAGTCTAGTCCTGGCGAGTTCCTGCGCCGCGCTCGCCGGCGGTAACCTCTACGAACTCGCGCACGCCGCCGAGGGCCAGGCCCGCTTCGCCGACGCGGTCGGCCTCTACCAATCCTGCGCCGAGGCCGATCCCGTTCTTGCGCCCTACGCACGCATCCGCGGCGCGGTCTGCCGCACGATCGCGGGTGACCTTGCGGGTGGCGAGGCGGAATTGACCGCGATCGCGGAGTGGCCGGTCGAAGGCCCGTGGAAGGCGCTGGCCGCGCACGAACTCGCCCTGCTCCATTCGCGCAATGGCGACCGAGCCCGGGCCGTGTCGCTCTTCGGTCAGGCGCTGCAATCGGACGTCGACCTCTGGTGGATGGAGGACGCCCACTGGGAAGCCGCAAACACCGCGATCGCTGTGCCCGGCCAGGAAGCGCTCGGCTACGCATTCTTTCGCAAGACAGCCGCGACGTCTATCTGGACGAAGAAACGCTACGATGCCGCGCTCAAGTTGACCGAGGCACCGTCGGTCGAGGAACGCCTCGCGGGAATCCAGTTCCTGATCAACGCCGGTGCCGCGCAGGAAGCCGAGCCGCTGCTCCGCGCGATCGGCCCGCAGCTCGGTTCGAACGCAGACGTGCTTTTCGCGCGAGACCGCGCGCAGGCCCGCATCGATCTCGTCCGCGGACGCGCGCGCAATGGCGAGGAGACACTCTGGCGTCTCGGCCGCGACGGGGCCAGCGGCGACACCGGTATCGAAGCGCTGAGCGATCTAATCGGCCATCTTTCCCGCGCCAACGATTTCGTCGAGGCCGAACAGGCGCTCGCCGAACTGGTGAAGCGCGATGCCGACGGCACGCGCGCACGCGCCGCGCGCCGGACGCTCGCCGCTGCCTACGCCCGCGAAGGCCGGCCCGATGACGCCGCGCAGCACTTCTCCATCCTCGCGGCGCCGGGCGCGGCGCTCGCCGATGCGGCGCCCGCACTGCTCGCCGCGGGGAACGCGTATCGCCGGCTCGGGCGCACGCGCGAGGCAACCGCGTACTTCGACCAGCTCATCGAGGCGTATCCCAAGACCGAGGAGGGCGTCGAGGCGGCGTACTGGTCCGGCCTGCTGCTCAAGGAGGCGGGCGTCGAGAAGGACGCCGTGCGTCGGCGGCTGCGCTCGGCGGCCAGCAACGGCATCACGTATTACTACGGGCATCGCGCGGTCGAACTCCTGGCGGAACTGGGCGACGCGGAATCGGAACGCACGCTGCGCATCCGCATCACGCCGAATGAAAACGTCGTGCGGCCGGTCGCGATGGAGTACGACGAGCCGCAGCGCGCGCTCGATACGTTGCGTGACGACGAGCGCTTCATGCGCCTCGCGTTCTTCGCGCAGCGCGGGTACCCGGAGGCCGAGTGGGAAGCGCTCGCGCTGGGCAATCAGGTCAAGAACAGCACCGCGCCCGACGTCGTCTATCTCGCGATGGGCGAGGCCGGCGCGACGGCATACACCGCGATGCAGCTTGCCAATGCCTACCGGTACGGCGAGGTCGGCGACGGCTCGCAAACGCTCACGCGCCTGCGCATCCGTTATCCGCGCGCGTACTGGGACCTGGTCACCGCGCTCGGCGCGGAGGTCGGCGTCGACCCGTATTTGATCCTCTCCGTCGCGCGGCAGGAGAGCACGTTTCGCGCGTGGCTCACGTCGTCCGCCGGCGCACAGGGCGTCATGCAGGTCATGCCCTCCACCGCGAAGTGGCTCGTGGACACCGATCCGCGGCTCGGAAGTGAACTTCACCGCGACCTGACCAACCCCCACCATTCGCTCCGGCTCGGCGCGTTCTATCTGCGCCAGATGCTCGACCGGTACGACGGCAACGTCATTCACGCGCTCGCGGGGTACAACGCCGGCCCCGGAAACTGCGACACCTGGCGGCGCAACTTCCGCGGGACGTCCCAAGCCGATTTCGTCGAGTCGATCACGTTCACCGAAACGCGCAACTACGTCAAGCGCGTCCTCTCCAACTACATGACGTACCACTCGATCTATCCGCCGGCCGACTGACGCGGCGTTACAGGATGAGCATCGCGTCGCCGTAGCTGTAGAAGCGGAACTCGTGCTCCACCGCGTACCGGTACGCGCGCAGCGTCAATTCGCGTCCTGCGAACGCGCAGACGAGCGCGAGCAGGCTCGATCGCGGCAGGTGAAAGTTCGTGATCAGCGCATCGACCGCCCGGAACGTGTACGGCGGAAAGATGCACAGTTTCGTCTCACCGCGCCCCGCTCGATACTGCCCGTCGCGGTACTGCGTCTCCAGCGCACGCACCGCCGTCGTGCCCACCGCCACGACGCGCCGTCCCGACGCGCGCGTTTCGTTCAGCCGCGCCGCGGCCATCTCGGGCAGGTCGTACTCCTCCGCATCGACCCGGTGTTCCTCGATGCGCTCGGTCTGGATCGGCTTGAACGTCCCGTAGCCCACGTGCAGCGTCAGAAATGCTCGGCGCACGCCCGTCGCGTCGAGCCGCGCAAACACTTCCGGTGTGAAATGCAGGCCCGCCGTCGGCGCAGCGACCGCCCCGGACTCGCGCGCATAGATCGTCTGATACCGCTCAGCATCCGCCGCTTCGCTCCCCGGCCGGCGAATGTACGGCGGCAATGGAATCTCACCCGACGCTTCGAGCTGCGAAATCACGTCCGGCCGCCCAAACCGCACGACGCGCGCGCCGTCATGAATGACTTCGCCGACCTCGGCACGCAGGGCGTCACCGATACGCACAGTCGCGCCCGGCCGTACCCGCGCCGACGGCCGCACCAGCGCTTCCCATTCTCCCGGACCGCGCTCACGCAACAGGAAAATCTCGATGCGGCCCCCGGTCTCCTTCACTGCGCGCAGGCGCGCGCGGATCACGCGCGTGTCGTTCAGTGCAAGGCAATCGCCCCCGGCCAAGTGGTCCGGCAATGACGCGAAGACCGATTCGGTGAACTGACCGGAATTCCGATCGACCACGAGCAGCCGGGATCGGTCCCGATTGGGCGTGGGATGCTGAGCGATGAGGCGCTCCGGAAGTTCGTACTCCAGCTCGGAGGTCAGCATGGCCGCAAAGGGTAGCACACGTCCGTTTGGCTCGATCGCGCGTGCTTAACCTCTCGTGCGCATTGACTTTGAATGGGAGAAGCAGGAATAATGAGTTGCAGACTAAGGATTCTCTGTTGAACGTTTCATCCCGATGCGACTACGCGGTCCGCGCCGTCATTGACCTCGCGCGACAGGCCCAAGGAAGCCATCCCCGGACCGCCACCGAAATCGCCGAACGGGAACGGATCCCCGAAAAATACCTTGTCCACATCCTTCTGCATTTGAAGCGCGCCGGGATTGTGCAAAGCGTCCGTGGGGCACAGGGCGGGTACATGCTGGGCAAGGCACCTGGCGCAATTAGCGTCCTAGATGTGATTACGGCCGTGGACGGGCCGATTCTGGAACCGATGCCGGGAGGTGAGTCGCCCTCGGAGGAGGTGCGGCTCGCCTGGCGAAAAGTCGAAAAACGGTTGACTGACGCGCTCGGCGAGATTACGATACAGTCCTTGCTCGATGAAGCGGCCAAGGCCGAGATGTACTTCATCTGAGGGACGAGGTGGGGCGATTCGACCTTCGTTTCGTAACTTTATTGTACGCAGTGAGTTACGACGGCTGGCCGAGGTTCCAGATGGGGGGCGCCGCCTTCAGCGTCTCGCCCTTCCGGAGTTCGCTTCCCCCGAACACGTCCGATGTGTGGTCGAGGTAGAACACGTAGTCGACCGGCTCGCGCAGCACGCGGGCCGTCTTCAGCGCGATGTTAATGGAAGGATTCAAGCGACCCTTCTCAATGGCTAAGATGGTCTGGCGGGTTACGCCGATCTCGCGCGCGAGGTCGGATTGCCTCATGTCGAGGCGAGTCCGAAGCTCGCGCACGCGATTTTTCAGAACGGTTTCTTCTTTCATGCCGCCAAGATTACTACATTGCACATATTGTGTCAAGAGTTTTCTCTACCTGACTCGCAGGGCACCGTGTCTTCCTGCATCCAGTCCCAATTCAATTAATTTAGACCTCGGTAACTCGTTTTTTATCAATGGTTTATATATTTTCTAATTCGATTCGTTCTCAGCTTATTCGCGAGTCCGAAAGTGAGGTTTTCTGACCAGTGGCCGAGCATTTTTGCGGGATTGATTTCGGCACCACCAACTCCAGCGTTGCCCTGGCCGGCGACGACGGCGTCCGGGTGCTGCCCCTCGACCCGTCCAACGACAATCCGACCTCGCTGCCCTCGCTGCTCTACATCTCGCGCGAGGGCGAGGTCACCGTCGGGCGGTCCGCGGCGAACACCTTCATCGAGCGCAACGTCGATCGCGAGGTCATCGTGCGCGCGGTGTCGCTTGGCGTGAACATCGAGGGCTACGTCGGCGGCGAGCTGGACAACGACTATGGGCTGAGCGTGCGCAAAGAGGGCGACGAGAACACCGAGGTCGTCACCGCGCGCGCGATGGTCGAAGTGAACGCGCCGGGACGTCTCTTCCAGTCGCTCAAGACCTCGCTGCGTCACGCGCAGTTCCGCGGCACCGAAGTCTTCGGCACGCACTACCAGATCGAGGAACTGACCGCCGCCATCCTGCGCCACATCAAGGCCGCGGCCGACGCCGAGACCGGCGAATCCGTCGAGTCGGCCGTGTTCGGCCGGCCGGTGCGGTTCAGCTTCGATCAGGACGAGGACGAACTCGCGCAGCGCCGCCTCGAGACCGCGGCGCGGCTCGCCGGGTTCAAGCACGTCACGTTCTACTACGAACCCGTCGCGGCCTGCATCGAGTACGCCATCCGCTCCGATCAGAAACAGAAGCTCATGGTCGTGGACATCGGCGGCGGCACGTTCGACGTGTGCATCATGGAATTCGGCGGCGCGCAGACGGCCGCGTCGCGCCTCTCTGGCAGCCGGATCCTCAGCGTGTCCGGCGTGCCGGTTGCCGGCGACGCGATCGACCATGAGATAATCCGCCGCAAGGTCTTCCCGTGCCTGGGCAGCCAGGCGCGCTACGGCCCATCCAAACTGCGCCTGCCCCAGTTCGTCTTCAAGGCGGTCATTGACTGGCAAAACATGTACCGGCTCAACACCGAGGAAACGATCAACTGGTTGATCGCCGCGGAGGCGAGTTCCGACCAGCCGGACCGCATCCGCGCGCTCCGCAGGCTCATCCAGCGCAACTGCGGCTACCCGCTCGCGCGCGAGGTCGAGGCGGCGAAGAAACGCCTGTCCGACGTCGAGGAGACCGCGATCGAGTTCGTGCAGTCGGGCATCGAGCTGCGCCAGCGCATCGAGCGCCAGGAGTTTACGCACATCATCGAACACATGCTCGAACAAATGCTGGATTCCATCCGCGAAGCCGAGATCGCCGCGGGCGTCCAGCCGGAGGACCTCGATTTCGTGCTCACCACAGGCGGCACCAGCCTCATCCCCGCCGTGCGCCAGATGCTGACCGACCGTTATGGCGCCGCCCGCTTGCACCATCGCGACACCTTCACCAGCGTCGCGACCGGGCTCGCCGTCGTCGCGCGGTACGCCTGAACCCCGTATGAGCGGCGCGGTGCTGATTACCGTCTCCGGCGAGGACAAGCCGGGCGTGAGCACGTCCCTGCTCGCGATCCTCGCCAAGCGCAACGCGCCCATTCTCGATATCGGCCAAGCCGTCATTCACGAGACACTCTCGCTCGGCATCCTCACGCGGCCGCCGGACGGCGCGGCGTGGGACGCCACCGTGCAGGAACTCGTCGAGCAGGCGAAGACGCTCGACGTGAAGCTCAAGTTCACGACGATCGCGAACGCGGACTACGCGCACTGGGTCGCCGCACAGGGCAAGGACCGGCACATCATCACGCTGCTCGGCCGCGTGCTCGAGGCGAACCACCTCGCCGCGGTCACGCGCGTCCTGTTCGATCAGGGCCTCAACATCGACGTCATCACGCGTCTGTCCGGCCGCATCCCGCTTGACGGGTCGCCGCCGCCCGCCATGGCGTGCATCGAGTTTTCCGTCCGCGGGACGCCGGCCGACGCCACGTCCATGCGCTCCGCGCTCCTCACGCTCGCGCACGACTTCGGCGTCGATATCGCGTTCCAGACCGACGACGTCTACCGCCGCAACCGCCGGCTCGTCGCGTTCGACATGGACTCGACGCTGATCCAGGTCGAGGTCATCGACGAACTCGCGAAGGCCGCGGGCGTCGGCCCAGCCGTCAGCGCGATTACCGAGTCGGCCATGCGCGGCGAGATCGACTTCAAGGAAAGCCTCCAGCGCCGCCTCGCGCTGCTCAAGGGCCTCGATCAGGCCCGGCTCGCCGAGGTCGCCGCGCGCCTGCCCCTTGCCGACGGCGCCGAACGGCTGACCGCGACACTCAAGCGGCTCGGGTTCAAGCTCGCCATCGTCTCCGGCGGGTTCACCTATTTCGGCAAGGAACTCCAGCGCCGCCTGGGCGTCGACTACGTCTTCGCAAACGAGCTGGAGCTGGCCGACGGCAAGCTCACCGGGCGCGTCGTGGGCCGAATTGTCGATGCCCAACGCAAGGCCGACCTGCTGGACGACCTCGCCCACCGCGAGGGCATCAATCTGGCCCAAATCGTTGCCGTCGGCGATGGGGCGAACGACCTGCCCATGCTCGCTGCGGCCGGCCTTGGCATTGCTTTTCGCGCCAAGCCCATCGTCCGCAAGTCCGCACGCTCGGCCCTGTCCAACGTCGGCCTAGACGGGATCCTCTATCTGCTCGGCGTCCGAGATCGTGACACGGCCCCGGCCAGCCGGGACTGACTCCATCCGCAACTCGCTGTCAACGATCCGATACCCCTAGAAATCCAATAGTCACTTGAGTCACAATCGTTCGGCTTAATATCGGCGGCTTGGGGCACCTGGCCGCATGCGGAGGAGAGGCGGAATGAAGGGGAAGGGTTTCACGCTCATCGAGCTGCTGGTCGTGATCGCGATCATCGGCATTTTGGCGGCCATTCTGCTGCCGGCGCTGGCGCGGGCGCGTGAGGCCGCACGCCGGGCGAGCTGCCAGAACAACCTCAAGCAGTTGGGCCTTTCGCTCAAGATGTACGCGAACGAGTCCAAGGGCGAACAGTTCCCCCCGTTCAAGCGCTCCAGCTCGATCGACTACCCGGCGCCGGACTATGAGGCTACCCACGTCCAGCCGCCGTGTTCGGTGTCCAACCCGCCGTCCACGGCCTTCGGACTCGGCGTCAGCATTCACGCGGTCGCGGATCCGACGGCGACCTATCCTGAGTACATTCCCGACCTTCAGATTTATATTTGCCCCTCGGACCCGACCGCCAGCAGCGAGTATGAGGCCGGAATCTGGAATCGGGACCTGAACAACGACGGCCAGGGCGATCCGGACGGCGATGTGGACGTGTGCGCAATTACGTCCACCTCGTACGTTTACATACCGTGGGCGATCGACCCCAACGACATCGATCAGAATGGCGACATCACGTCGTTCAATGAATTTATCACGGCTGCCTCGCTCGCGATTACGCAACACGTCAACAACTGGCCGAATTCTGACGTGTACGACAACGACATCACCGCGGACCTGGACGGTCCCGGGCCGATGGAGGAGAAAACGTTTCCCCGGCTTCGCGAGGGCATCGAGCGCTTCTTCATCACCGATATCAACAACCCGGGCGCGTCCGCCAAGGCCCAGAGCGATATTTCCGTCATGTTCGACACGCTGTCGGCGGACGTATCGAGTTTCAATCACATTCCAGGCGGATCGAACGTGCTCTACCTCGACGGTCACGTCCAGTTTCAGCGGTACCCGGGGCGCTTCCCGGTGAGCGAGCAATTCGCGAACATCGCGCAGTTCTTCGGAGGCAGTTAAAGTCCCGCCGCGCCGCCGGCCGGGCCGGCGGCGCTCGCTCCAGATAGTATGACCCGGCCGGACCAAGGGGGGTCCGGCGTTCGCGCCGATAGGCAGTTGGATTCACGTGCCCTCCAAACGCGGTCCTATACTCGTCGGACTTTTCTGCATCGCAGCGCTGGCCTCGTTGTACTGGCTGCGGGTGGACAACAGCCGCGAGCGCATGCTCCAGCAACACAGTCCCGCCGCGCGCGTCTACGATGAATTCCTGAACGAGTTCGGCGAGGAGACCGTCGCCATCATTGCCCTCTCGGGCAAGCCGCTCTTCGAGCTCGACTCGCTCGACGAAATGCTGCGCGCGGTCGATCGCATCACCAAACTGCCCGGCGTCGTCGATGTGAACGGGCTGCCCGTCCTCTTCCGCGAAACATTCGGCGAGGACGACAACGAGGCGCTCGAGGAAGAAGTCACCGGCACGCCCTTCTACCAGGGTCTATTCATCTCCGAGGACCGGCAGACGTGCGGGATCGTCGTCGAACTCGAAGGGATGGAGGCGCCGGGCGCGTCCGCGGAAATCACGCGTCAGCTGAACGAGGCCGTCCAGCCCCTGCGTGAGTTCGGGTTCCGCGTCGAAATGATCGGCGATCCCATCTTCCAGTCCACCATGGATCACCTCACCCAGAGCGAAACGCTGAAGATGTTCCCGATATCGGCCGCCCTCTCGCTCGTCGTGCTCGTGTGGCTGCTGCGATCGGTCCGTGCCACGCTCGTGGTGCTCCTGTGCAGCGCCGCCACCCTGCTGCTCACGATCGGCGTCATGGTCGTCACCGGCCATACGCTCAACCTGGTCACCGCTTCCTCCCCGCTCATCCTGTGGGTGCTCTCGCTCTCGACCTGCATCCATCTCGTCAGCCGGTACCAGCGACTCCTGGCAAAGAGCGGCGACCCCATCGCGTCAGTAAAAGCAACCGTCAGACAGCTCACCTACTCCTGCGCTCTCTCCGCGATTACCACCGCCTTCGGGTTCATCTCGCTCGCGGTCGCGCGCGTGAGCGCGATTCAGGAACTCGGCATCTACATGGGCGTCGGCATGGTCCTCTCGCTCGTGGTCAGTTTCGCGCTCGTCCCCTGGTGTCTCGTCGCGTGGAAAATCCCGCCGATGAAGAAAGAGAAGCGCGACAGCCGCACCCTTGGGTCGCTGGGCCGCGTGCTCACGCGCCACCACGTACCCGCGCTCGTCGTTTCCGGCATTTTCACCCTGGTCGCGATCTACTTCGCGCTCCAGGTCAAGGCGAATCCGGACACGCTCGACTTCCTCCAGAGGGATCACCCCGTCGCCGTCTCGTTCCGCTACGTCGCCGATCACCTGACGGGCCTGCAATCGCTCGACGTCGTCCTCGACACGCCCGGCGGCTGGCTCAACCCCGAATACTGGCCGCCGATCGACAATCTCATCAGGCAGATCGAGGACGACCCCATCGTCGCGCGCACCTATTCCCCGCTCGACTTCGTCAAGAAAATCAACCAGTGGGAAAACGAGCTCGATCCCGAGTTCTACGCGATGCCCGACACTCGCGAACGCGCCGACGAGCTGCTCAGCCTCATGGACGACCAGGATCGCGAGCGTGTCGGCCGGTTTGTCCGCGACGACGGCGGCCGCATCCGCCTCTCCGTCCTGATGAACTCGACGAATTCGCGGGAGTTCGACGAAACCATCCAGATCGCGCAGGCGGGGCTCGACGCGCTGCCCCCGCCGCTCACCGGCCATCTCACCGGGATGGCCGTCCGCATGCACGAGTTCGAATACGGACTGGTGACCACGCAGATCTCGAGCTATCTCGCGTCGTTCGTCATGGTCTTTGGCGTCATCCTCATCGGGCTGCGTTCGTGGCGACTCACCCTGCTCTCCATCCCGCCCAACCTCATGCCCATGCTTGCCGTCTTCACGGCGATGGGCGCAATGGACATTTCGCTCAACATCGCGACCGTCATGGTCGCGAGCATCTCTCTCGGAATCGCCGTGGACAACACGGTCCATCTCCTCAACACCTACCGGCAACAGCGGCTCACCGATCTCCCCAGCCACGACGCGATTCGCGAAACCCTCGTCCATGTCGGCCCCGCGTGCGTCGTCACTACGGTGACCGCGTGCATCGGCTTCTTCACGTTGTCGTTCTCGCAGTTCATCCCCATCTCGAATTTCGGTCTGCTTTCGGGCATCGCCATGGTCGTGGCGTTGGCTGCGGACCTCGTGCTCGTCCCCTCCGTCCTCGCGTTCGGCGGCAATGCCAAGTGAATAGCGCGTCCCGCCGTGCGTCGGGTTTCTTGAAGGGTACATCCGGTTTGGAACAGACTCTACCGATGACGTTCGCCAGGCACACAGCGCCCCGACGCCGTCTCCTAAGCGCGGCGATCGCGATGGCGATCGCCGGTTTCTCGCTTTCCGCGGGCGCCGCCGTCCTCGAGACGCTCCAGCAACGGCTCGTCCAGGCCGAGAAGAATTACGACACCGACGAGGCGCTCAAACTCGTCGACGAGATCCAGGCGCACGTCGCCGCGGAGCCCAGCGTCGAGGCGAACATCGCGCTGGCCCGCGCCGCGCTCATCGTCGCCGAATCCCGCCGCTACGACTACGAAAAGGCCGAGGGCGTCATGGATCCGCGCGACCGGCGTCTGCTCGGCCGCACCATCGACGACGTCGCGAGCATCGGGTTGGCCGCGCTCGCGCAGGTTCCCGACACGTTGTCGGAGAAATGGCGCATGAGTGCGGACTTTTACGGCACCATGATCCGCAGCAATTACAAAGGCAGCAAGTACGTCCAAGAGCTCGAGTCCTCGACCGAGCGTGCCGTCGAGCTCGATCCGTCCAACCCCTTCGCGCTAATCACCGCGTCCAAACGGCCGCTCTTCGCCGAGGAAAATCGCGGCGGCGATGTACCGGTCGCGATGGACTATCTCAACAAGGCCATCGAAATCGACCCCTCGCTCGAGCGCGCGTATGCCTTCCGCGGCGTTGGCTACGAATCGCTCGGGGAGATGGACAAGGCCGTTGCCGACTGGAAGAAAGCGCTGCAACTCGCGCCGAACTCGCGCCTCGCCAAGGACAAACTCGCGGACTTCGAAAAGAAGAATCCCTGACCGGGGATTCGAGACCGATACCGTCGTCTGCCCGGGAGGGTCACGCGCCAATCCGAGCCCCGATCCACTCCTGCCGCGTGGCGATCAGCCGTTCTTCGTCCGGCCAGAACATCGGCGGCAGCTCCCCGATCGGAAACCACGCCAGCCCGTAGTTGTCCGGATCCGTGATCACGCCCTCGACCTGGTCCGTCGCATACAGTCCGTAGTGCGACGTCTGCCAGTAGGTGCGCTTGTAGTTCTGCCGCGCGAGCGTACCCAGCGCGCCGAGATACCGGAGCGCCGTCAACCCGGATTCCTCCGCGATCTCGCGCAACGCCGCCTTCGCGAGATCCTCGCCCGGCTCGACGCCGCCCTTGGGCAGCACATAGTGGTCGTCGCCCAATTCGACTTCCTTCACGAGCGCGATTAGCAATCCAGCGTCCGCTCGGCGGACCACCGCGCCGCCCGCGCCCACGCGATCGCGAAATCCCGCCGGCCGCGCGTACCACGACGCGTCCACCCGCGTCCTCGAAAAATCGAGCATCGTTTGCTCCGGTGCGCCCCAAGGCCGTCTTCGATCATCGCCGATCCGGCGCGTAGCCGTAAACCGGCTGGAATTGAACCCGCCTCCAGCCGTGTGGCACACTATCTGCGGTTGAACCGTCACCGGGTGATGGAGTTCGGCCGGCTCTTCGGGTCGTGCGTCTCCGGTTTCCTCTCAGCGAAACCCCGCTGGCCCAAGTGGTACGCCGCGCTGGTTTTCCTCTCTGTCGTGTGCCGGGACGGCCGCGTTTGCGTATCCATGGTGGGTCCGATTTGCCGCGATATCAGGGGTTCGCGGCCGAACGGTGTCGATAATCCGAAGCCGAGCGGGGCGATGAATTCTCCCCGGGACGCTTCACGCGTGAGAATCCGCACGGTGCCCGGCGTTCCTCTCGGCTAGGTTCCCGAGGGGCGCGGCGCCCAAAGGTCTTCTACCAAGCATGCCGGTCAACAAAATCAAAAAGGGTCTCGACCTTCCCATTACGGGACAGCCGGACCAGAACGTGTCCGCCGCGCGCCCGGTATTGCGGGTCGCGTTGCTCGCCGCGGACTACATCGGCATGAAGCCGACGATGCTCGTGAAGGTCGGCGACGCCGTCAAACGCGGCCAGCCGCTGTTCGAGGACAAGAAGACGCCCGGCGTGGTCTACACCTCGCCCGGCGCCGGAACCGTCCAGGCGATCAACCGCGGCGACAAGCGCGCCTTCATCTCCATCGTCGTCGAACTCTCGCCGTCCGAAGCGTCCGGTACGCCGCGCGACGATGAACACCAACCCTTCCCGCATTTCACCGGCAAACCCGTCCCCGCGCTCAGCCGGGACGACGTCCGCGCGTTGCTCGTCGAGTCGGGCCTGTGGTCCGCGTTTCGCACGCGGCCGTTCAGCAAGGTCCCAGCCGTCGACGCCGTGCCGGACGGCATTTTCATCAACGGCATGGACACCGAGCCGCTCGCGCCGGACCCCGAGGTCGTTGTCGCGCGCAACAAGGACGCGTTCGAAGCCGGGCTCGGCGTCATCGCCAAGCTCCGCGAAGGCAAGATGTTCCTGTGCGTCGGTAAGGACTCGACCATCAAGTCCGGACCCTACAGCGGGATTGCGGTCGAGCAGTTCGCCGGGCCGCACCCCGCCGGCACCGTCGGCGTGCACATCCACACCAAGCTACCCGCGCACCGCGGCCGCATCGTCTGGCACGTCGCCTACCACGACGTGATCCGCATCGGAAAACTCTTTCAATCCGGCAAGCTCGACGTGTCGCAGGTCGTCTCGCTCGCGGGGCCGTCCGTCGCGAAGCCGCGCCTCGTCGCCACGCGCCTCGGCGCGTCGTTGGACCAGTTGGTCGAAGGCGAACTGCTCCCCGGCGAAGTCCGCGTGATCTCCGGCTCGGTTCTCGCGGGCCGCACGGCTTCGGGCGCGGAGCGCGGCTATCTCGGCCGGTACCACGTCCAGGCGGCGTGCCTGCCCGAGGGCCGCGAGCGCGAATTCCTCGGCTGGCTCACGCCGGGCAAGAACCGCTTCTCCGTCATCAACCTCTATGCGTCGAGCCTGCGCCGCGGCACCCAGAAGTTCGCGTTCACGACCACGACAAACGGGTCCGAGCGGCCCATGGTGCCCATCGGCCTGTACGAAAAAGTGATGCCGATGGATCTCCTGCCGACGTTCCTCCTGCGCGCGCTCATCATCGGCGACGTCGAGCGCGCGGAGAAACTCGGCGTGCTCGAGCTCGACGAGGAAGACCTCGCGCTCTGCTCGTTCGTGTGTCCCGGCAAGTACGACTACGCGCCGTATCTGCGCAGCATATTGACGGCGATTGAAGAGGAAGGTTGAGCCCAGGCGGCCCCCTATGAAGATTCTGCGGGAACTCCAGGACAAGCAATACGAGCTGCTGTTCAAGAAGGGACGGCCGCTCGAGAAGTTCTACCCGCTCTACGAAGCGAACGACACCTTCCTGTTCACGCCCGGCTCGGTCACGCACGGCGCGTCACACGTCCGCGACGGCATCGATCTCAAGCGGATGATGATCACCGTCGTCGCCGCGCTCGGCCCGTGCATGCTCTGGGCGATGTACAACACGGGGCACCAGGCCGCCATCGCCGTTCAAGGCGGCGCGCAGCCGTACCAATCGTGGCAGACGTCCATCTACCACGGGCTCGGCTGGGGCTATGACCCGTCCAGCCTGCTCGGGTGCCTCTTCTTCGGCGCACTGTTCTATCTGCCCGTCTACCTCGTCACGCTCGCGGCCGGCGGCCTTCTCGAGGGCCTGTTCGCCGTCGTCCGCAAGCACGAAATCTCCGAAGGCTTCCTCGTCACCAGCGCGCTCTTCCCGCTCACGCTGCCGCCCACGATCCCCCTGTGGCAGGTCGCCCTCGGTATCATTTTCGGCGTCTTCGTCGGCAAGGAAATCTTCGGCGGCGTCGGCATGAATTTCCTGAACCCCGCCCTCGTCGGCCGCGCGTTCCTCTTCTTCGCCTACCCCGCGCAAATGTCCGGCGACAAGGTCTGGATCGCCGCCGCGACCAGCGCAGACACGTATTCCGGCGCGACGCTGCTCGCCCAGGCGAAGGCCGGCGTCGCGGCGGACGGCGGCGTGCTCAGCGGTCTGCACGCGCTGCAAACCTCCGGTATTTCTTGGTGGGATTCCTTTGTCGGGCTGATGCCCGGATCGATGGGCGAGACCTCGACGCTGTTCTGCCTCTTCGGCGCGGCGGTCCTCATCGCCACCGGCGTCGGCTCGTGGCGCACCATGGCGGGGTGCGTCGCCGGCGTCGTCCTGTGGTCGCTGTTCTTCAACGCCGTCGGCTCGAAGACCAACCCCATGTTCGACGTGCCGTTCTGGTGGCATTTCGTGATCGGCGGGTTCGCGTTCGGCGCGGTCTTCATGGCCACCGACCCCGTCTCCTCCGCGTTCACCAACACCGGCAAACTCATCTACGGGTTCGGCATCGGCACGATGGTGCTGCTCATCCGCGTAGTCAACCCCGCCTACCCCGAGGGCATGATGCTCTCCATCCTGTTCATGAACATGTTCGCGCCGCTGATCGACTATTTCCTGATCCAGGCCAACATCCGCCGGAGGCTGGCGCGCTATGCAGCTTAATTCTACCCGGTACATTGTCTCCTTCGCGGTCATCGTCTGCATCGTGTGCTCAGTGATGGTGTCCTCCGCCGCGGTGCTCCTCAAGGCCCGGCAAAAGGCCAATGCCATCCTCGACAAACAGCGCAACGTGCTCATGGTCGCCGGCCTCATCCAGCCCGGCCAGCCGCTCAAACCCGCGGACGTCCAGAACCTTTTCACCGAGCGCGTCGAAATCCGCCTCATCGACATGGAGTCGGGCCACGCCGCTGGCGACGTACCCGGCATCGATCCCGCCACGTACGACCAGCGCAAGGCCGCCGGCGATCCCGCCACCAGCACCGCGGCCGAGCACAATCTCGCGGCCGTCGCGCGCGTCCCGAAGTACGCGGCCATTTACGAGATCTATCCGTCCGCCGAACGCACCCGGCCCGACCTCTACGTCCTGCCGATCGAGGGCCTCGGCCTCTGGGGCACGCTGTACGGCTTCCTCGCGCTCGAGCACGACGCGCAGACCGTTCGCGGGCTCACGTACTACAGTCACAAGGAAACGCCGGGGCTGGGCGGCGAAGTCGACAATCCGCTATGGAAGGCGAAATGGCCCGGTCGCAAGGCGTTTGACGAACAAGGTAAACCCGCCATCGTGGTGATCAAGGGGTCCGCCGGACCCGCCGAGGAGGACCCCCACCACGTGGACGGCCTTTCCGGCGCGACGATCACCAGCAACGGCGTCACGCATATGCTCCGGTTTTGGCTCGGCGACCAGGGCTTCGGGCCCTACCTCGCCTCGCTGCGCAACGAAGGGAGTGCAGGCTAATGGCAGTCCTCGGCAAAGCGGAACGTAAAATCCTGTTGGACCCGCTGTTCAACAACAACCCGATCGCGCTCCAGGTGCTCGGCATCTGTTCCGCGCTCGCGGTGACGACGAAAATGGACAAGGCGCTCGTCATGTCCATCGGGCTCACCGCAGTCACCGCCGGTTCCAGCACGGTCATTAGCCTCATCCGCAATTACACGCCCTCCAGCATCCGCATGATCGTGCAGATGTGCGTCATCGCGTCGTTCGTGATCGTCGTGGACCAGGTAC